>CAMWKN010000010.1 GCA_947174825.1 uncultured Clostridium sp. | reverse complement strand
ATTATGTGGAAGTAGTTGATTGGGCAAATCTGGAACCCGTGGAAACCATAAACGGTTCAGTGTTGGTGGCGATTGCTGTCTATATTGGCAAAACCCGGTTGATTGACAACTTTATCATGGAATGATACAAATATGTTAGTTAACGGTGTTTCAGGGTTGCAGGCTCTGCAGAGGGCGAAACAATCTATGGCAACAGTATTTATCAGTCTGCAGATGGAAACGAATGGGAGGAAACCAGATGTTGGTAACAATGTTAAAAGGAAAGATTCATCGGGCTGTGGTAAAACAGGCAGAATTAAATTATGTGGGTAGTATCACGATAGATCCCGAGTTGATGGAAGCGGCCGGTATCTTGGAATATGAATTGGTACAGATCGTAGATGTGGAGAACGGCAATCGTTTTGAGACCTATACCATTGCGGGGGAACGTGGCAGTGGTATGATTTGCCTCAATGGGGCAGCTGCCAGACAGGTACAGGTGGGCGATCATGTGATTATCATGTGCTATGCACAGATGACACCAGAGGAGGCGAAAGAGCACAAGCCTTATGTGGTCTTTGTGGATCGGGATAATCAGATTTCACAGGTATCCCGTTATGAGAAATACGGAGAATTGTCTCCAGAGCAGTAGTGGGGAATGCCATGAAAAAAATAAGTTGGTTTTGGATGATTGTAGTAGAGATTCTTTGGCTGGTGCTTTATTTTTACATTCTTATTAAATTGCCTTTTTATGTTTATATGAATCATATTCATCTGCCAGAGGATTGTACCAGCTTGGAGACAAATGTGATTGTGACGGATCTGGTATACGGATTTCATATTGAGGCTGAGAGATTAATTTATTCCAGTCAAGGGGCGGAAGCAATCGAGAGCTATATTGATGAAAATAATACAAACTATAAAAGCATTGTGGTAGGAAATTTTTATGAGTCAAATGCTTATGATTACGATCATGATATTTTGATTCCATCTGAAAAGTATCCTTATAAAGAACGAGACGCCGAAAATTATATTTTATTACATTATAATTCTGGCGATAATCTCTATGATATTATGTTTGTATTGGGGATAGCAGTTATGGCTATTTTGTATTGGCTTATGCATCGAGTCAATCGCTATTTGCAGAAAAAAACAGGAAATTCTGAGATACAAAATTCTGACAGTGAGAATGAGAAAAATGCTTTTCATGCTTTAATTCATTTGTGGAAATATGGGGATACAAAAAAATACTGATAGTGAGAATGAGAAAAATACTTTGATTCATCTGTGAAAATAAGGAGATATAAAATGTTGACAGGGAAAACAGTGGTATTAGGAGTGACGGGCAGTATCGCAGCCTACAAGATTGCGAATCTGGCAAGTATGTTAGGAAAGCTGCATGCAGATGTGCATGTCTTGATGACGCAGAATGCGACTAATTTTATTAATCCGATCACCTTTGAGACGTTGACTAACCATAAATGTCTTATTGATACCTTTGACCGCAATTTTCAATATAGTGTGGAACATGTGGCATTGGCAAAACAGGCAGATGTAGTATTAATTGCTCCCGCTTCCGCTAATGTAATCGGCAAAATTGCAAATGGAATCGCAGATGATATGCTGACGACTACAATTATGGCATGTAAATGTAAGAAAATCATTGCGCCTGCCATGAATACTAATATGTATGAAAATCCCATTGTACAGGATAATCTGCAAAAACTTCAGAAGTTTGGCTATGAGATTATTGATCCGGCGGTGGGTCTGTTAGCTTGCAAAGATGTAGGAGCGGGCAAGCTGCCGTCAGAAGATGTTCTGTTGGATTATATTCTGCAGGAGATCCGTTTCGAAAAAGATCTGTCCGGAAAACGGGTCATGATCACAGCCGGACCGACAGTGGAAGCGATTGATCCGGTGCGCTATATTAGCAATCATTCTACTGGAAAAATGGGATATGCTTTGGCGAAAGTGGCAGTGCAGCGTGGAGCAGAGGTTACATTGGTCAGTGGACCGGTTCATATAGAGCCGCCAAAGTTTGTAGAACTGGTACCAGTGCAGAGCGCAGAGGATATGTATGAGGCAGTGACTTCCCGGTCGGCAGAACAGGATATTATTATCAAGGCAGCAGCAGTTGCAGATTATACACCTGTTACTGTTGCGGAGGAAAAGATCAAAAAACAGGATGACGACAGCAGTATTTCATTGAAAAGAACCCAGGATATCCTGGGCTATCTGGGGGAGCATCGCAAGGCGGGACAATTCTTGTGTGGCTTTTCCATGGAAACGGAGAATATGTTAGAAAATTCCCGTAAAAAATTAGAGAAAAAGCATCTGGATATGATTGTGGCAAATAATCTCAAGGTAGAGGGTGCCGGATTTGGAGTAGATACTAATGTAGTAACTCTGATCACTGGAGAGGGGGAAGTGGAACTGCCACAAATGACTAAGGATGAGGTGGCAGTTCGGATTTTTGATGAGATTCTGGGAAGAATGTCTGGGTAATACGGTTTTTGGGATTACTGGGAAGAGTAGGTGTGTGCTTTTCTCCCATAAGAAATCATCTGTCCTCTCATAAACGTATATCCGGCTGCCGGGTGCTCTGAAAAGAATTCTGTAATTTTGGCATTTCTGTCACAGTAATCTTCGGCTTCCCCTCGGGATAAACCATGTGTCATTAAATGAAGAATTAATTGTTCTTTTTCATCTTTATGCATATTGGAGTTCCAATGATTATATATGAGAAAATCTTCTTTCATTTCATCATAATTTGTAGATAGTGGAGTAACAAACTCTACCTTGTCATTCATTCTCACATCCACATCAATTAGTCCCAGTTTCTGCATAATATGTGCAGTTCGTATAGCAACAGCATAATCCCGTCCCTGCATTGTGAGTTCAGTCTGCCACTTTTTTTCCAGTCCTTCATGTTGGCATAATTTCTGATAGTCCATGCCATCAACATAAAGTCCACAGCTTTCAAATTCTCTGTTTGTATCCATGCAGACAACATATCCGCCTGGTTTTGTAAAGCTGGTCATTTTTTGTATAAAAACAGTTGGATGATCCAGATGTCTTAGTACAGACTGGCATATGACAAAATCATACTGGTTTTCGGCTGAATACGCAAAAATATCTTTGCAAATAAAATTTGCTTTTATTCCCTGTCGGCTAAAAAGTTCTTTTCCTTTTTGAATCAGATCCTCTGCAAAGTCAATTCCAGTGTAAGTGCTTCCTTCGGGTAGATGAGGGAGCAAAAGTAATCCTAAAAATCCATATCCACAACCACAGTCTAGTATGGAAATCGGTTTATCAATTTTCCAAACTTGTGAAAACAGAAAACTGGCATAATCATCATTCCAAAAATTCTTTCGTGTTCGCAGAAGATACTCCAGTCTGCGATTCCAAAAATCTTCTGTAGCTGTTTGCTCCGGGATATAATTTTCTCCATCCAGTGGCTTTAATCCTAATAGTTGATCTGTGGATACCTGAAAATATTCTGCCAGTAATGGAAGAACAGTAATGTCGGGCATATTGACTCCGTTTTCCCATTTGCTGATCGTCTGAAATGACACACCGATACTGTCTGCCAGTTCCTGTTGGGTAATCCTGCTCTTTTTACGTAAATCAGCAATGCGTAATGATATTCTGCTCATATGTAAGCCCCCTGTTAAAAATAAGTTAGTTCGTATTTGATGCACTAGTGCATTATAAATTAGGTTTTTGATAGATAAGCTTAACTGCAAGAAACTTTGTTTATGTTGTATTAAATTATATCAGAAATTGTAAAGTATGTATTCAGAGAAGATGGAGAATATTCTCGCTTTCGGGGGGAGATAGCGAAAATATTCTCATTTTGGAAGAACAGGAAACGAAACAGCAATTTAGCTTTTCCGGTTCTCTAGTACACGCTTGAAATTATCTTCCTTTTTTATTTCTGCCAGGATCTCATCTTCCAACTCCTGGACAGAAACATTTTTCTGCCATTCCAGGACACGATCCATGATTTCAATAATCTTTGGAAGATAAATCATGGAACCGCCCCTGCGCAAAATACGTTTTACCATATCCGTCAATAAATGATATGATATTTTGTCGGGAACAACGCCTTCTATTAAAATGGGATATTTCATCTTCAAATTATCAACTAATCCTCTTAGTAAATCTGGATTGATCACTTCAAAATACTTCTCCCGGATGCAGTCCCCAATCTTTGCAATGACGTAATGTAATGTATTTTCATCAATACATGTTAGGTTTTCAGAGTAAAGTACATTTTGATAAGACAAAATCATAAACTCCTGTTCGTCTAGTTTCAGTTCATCTCTGATCCGAAAAACAGGTAGCAGAAATCCTTCGTAAGACAACTGGAATCGTAAATTTTTAATTTCTTCTACGTACTGTTTGTCCGTAAAAAGGGGCACCAGTTCCTTTCCGAATATGAGTTCCAGTGGTTCCAATGAATTTCTCAGATTTTCTCCTATGATATTTTGAATTTCGCTATTATTTTTTTCCGCAGTTTTTTCCTGGTTGATACCCAGTAAATAATCTGTACTAATTTCCAGCATACGAGCAATATCAGGTAGCATAGCTGTATCGGGGAGACTAGTGCCTCTTTCCCATTTACTTAATGCTTGTGGAGTAATGCCAAGTTTGTTCGCCAGTTCTTCTTGTGTCATGTTTTTGTTTTGGCGACATATAGATAATCTACTGCCAATTTGCTGTAATTCGTTAACTTTGTTAATCACTTTTGTGCTCATGTTGCGAGCCTCCTTTGCCTTCTTATTTCTTTCAGTTTGAATACACCGATATCGATAATTATAGGATAACAGGAATTAAACGAATGTAAATCAACTGGCAGTTTATCATGAAATCAACCTAATCCCATTTTTTCATAGTGTCTATCCTTTCTGCAATTTCATTCTCTCCTGCTTCGGTGTAATCCCTCTCCACTTTTTATAGGTTCGTATAAAATGGCTGGCATCAAAGAAACCAGTCTCAAGAGCAATATCATTTAAATCATAATCGGTATGCAATAAAAAATCCTGTGCTTTGTTTAAGCGGATGTATGTGATATATTCCTTGCAGGAACGCCCATAACTTTCCCTAAAAAGCTTGGCAAAATGAGAGTAACTCATATTGCACATATCTGCAAGTTCTTGTACTTCTAGCTGTTCTCCCGAATGGGTATCAATATATTCCAGAATGTGATAGAGAGATAAAACATGGTCAGTTTGCTTGTTATTTTCAGTATGCCAATCTTTCTTGGTTTTTCTGGCAATTTCGACTAGCAGTGTATAAATATCTGCCTGAATCTGTAAGGCATAAAGCTCATTTTTGTTTTGATATTCCCTTACCAATGACTGAATATGTGCATCTATTTTTACACGATCCATTTGCCCCTTCTTTAAGATCATACAAAAATCATCATCCTGGGATCTTCGGATAAAGCAGTCATAAATAGAGGAAAGAAAAGTCTGTGGAATATGGATGGTGTGAATGTCAAATTGCAAAACGGTATGTTCTGCAGGCTGGTCATCTGCCTTTGTTACCATATGAAGCTGTAAGGGATAAATATAACACAAATCTCCTTCCTCAAGAAGAGCTTTTTGGTTGTTACATACTATTTCAATGCTTCCCTTTGTGATATACAATATTTCACTATAATAATGCCAGTGAAGTGGTGAATCAATAATATCAGTATTGATAATATTATATGGTTGGTTTGGCATGTCAATATATTCGAATAATTGCATTGTATAATCCTCCTGTCAGTGCAACGAATATGTCAGTTATTTCGTATTCATTACTAGTATCGTATCATTACATCCATCTGTTAGCAAGGGGAATAATAGGTTTATACAATTTTTTCATTTCTTTTTCATAGAAAAATTGTTGGAGATATTATAGTATAAATGCAGAAAACAAATTCATCGATGGAAATGTTACAGTATTTCTTATAATGTAGAAAAAGGGGGAAAAGACATGCAAAATCCAGTAAATCAGAACGCAACGAAAAATGCAAGAGAATTATTAAATTATTTGTCCGATATAGCGGGAAAGGCTATCATTACTGGGCAGCACACGCAGACAAATGCCATGGAGGAGATTTCCTATATCAAAAAAATGACAGGAAAACAACCAAAACTTAGAGGCTTTGAATTACTGGCCTACTCGCCAAATATCAATTACGATAATGCGGATGAAGCTTGTCTGACAGAGGTATATGAAAATCGGGATACGCTTAAAACAGCGATGAAATGGGCACAGGAATCCGATGGGATTCTGACATTTTCTTTTCACTGGTTTTCTCCGTTGGGGGGACATGACAAAAGTTTTTATGCAGAAAATACCGATTTCGATGCAGAAAAAGTATTGATAGAGGGAACGCCGGAGCGAAAAGCCTTCTTTCAGGATATGGATGCCATTGCAGAACAGCTAGTGCCATTTCGGGAGGCAGATGTTCCTATTCTCTGGCGACCATTCCATGAATCCTATGGTAAATGGTTCTGGTGGGGAGCCAAAGGTCCGGAAGTGGCACGGGAATTGTATAAGCTGATGTTTGATCACTATGTAACGGTGCACCATCTTGACAATCTGCTCTGGGTATGGAATTGCAATCTCCCGGAGGGCTATCCGGGCGATGAATATGTAGATATTAATTCCATAGATATTTATCCGACAGAATATGCTCCATCCGATTATCAACAGGAGTATGATGAATTGATTGCAGCCACATCGGAGAAAAAAGTAGCTGCGCTTGCGGAAATTTCTTATATTCCGGATATCCATATATTGGAACAATCCCATACACCGTGGGCGTATTATATGACTTGGTCAAAGGAATTTTGTATTGGGGAACAGTATAATTCGACGGAAAATCTGGTAGCAATGTATCAAAGTAAATATGCAGTTACAGAAAGCATAATTTCTTAATCATATTTTGGCTAATATTATATAAGTGGTTTTGAGATAGGAGGTCATTAGTATGAACACAATTAAACAGGAAATGAGGGATACTTTATTAAACAATATCCTTCCCTTTTGGAAAAGCATGAGGGATGACGAATACGGCGGATATTATGGATATAAGAGTTATGACTTGGTGCTGGATAAAAAAGCAGAAAAGGGATGTATTTTAAATAGCCGGATTTTGTGGACCTTTTCTAATGCTTATATGGAATTAAAAGAGGAGGAACTGCTTTCTTATGCCAAGCATGCGTACCTGTTTTTGAAGGAGCATTTTTATGATAAGGAGCGGGGCGGTGTATACTGGTCTGTGACCTATAAAGGGGAGCCCTTAGATACCATTAAGCATTCTTACAATATAGCATTTGCCATCTATGCCTTATCTTCCTATTATGATATTACAAAGGATGAGGAGGCTCTGTCTCTGGCAAAGGAATTATTTTCTTTAGTGGAGGAAAGATACCGGGATGAATATGGCTATCAGGAAGCTCTGACCGTAGATTTTCAGCCGCAAAGTAATGAGCATTTGTCGGAAAATGGGGTAATGGCAGATAAAACCATGAATACGGCGCTGCATCTTTATGAAGCTTATAGCGAGCTTTACCGGGTAAGTGCTTACGAGCCGGCAGCGGAGCAGATGCGCTTTATTATATCTGTTTTCCAGGAAAGCATATATGAACCTTCTAAGCACAGGCTGGGAGTATTTTTTGACAGCAAAATGAACAGTCTGATTGATTTACATTCCTATGGGCATGATATAGAAACGGCATGGCTTTTGGAGCGTGGTTTGGAGATTCTTGGGGATGAAGAACTGCATACATCTATGAAGCCTATTTTTTCCAATCTGGAGCATGAGATTTTGAAAACTGCCTTTGATGGAGAAAGTGTGGCAGCGGAAAGTGAAGAGGGCAAGGTGTTGGAAACCAGAATTTGGTGGGTACAGTGCGAAGCAATTATCGGTTTTTACAACGCCTATCAGAAGCGAAAGGAGCAGGAGTTCCTGGATGCGGCTTTTGCAGTCTGGAATTACACAAAAACGTATTTTGTAGATGCCAGAGAGGGATCGGAATGGCTGAACGAACGTTTTTATGACAAGAGTGTTAATGTGGAGCAGCCGATTGCTTCTCTGTGGAAATGTCCGTATCATAATGCCAGGCTGTGTCTGGAAATGATGAGGAGGCTGCCGGATTAAAGTAGTGGAAAGAAAAGCAAAGTCATGTTATGATAAAGTGTGTATGGTTTGAAGAGCTTGGATATACTACCTATGATTTGAGTTGATGAACACAGTATTCATTTAGATGATTTACAGAGAGGATAAGGATTGGATATGCAGAAGAAACAAATTAAAATAGCTGTTATTACATCAATTGTTATGATTATTGTGATTGTGGGCATTGTAGTTGCCCTGCTCATTCAAAAGCAGAAAAATAATAGTAGAGATATGAGTACGCCTACTCCGGAAGTTACGGCGACACCCACTCCTGTACCGACGCCAACCGTTGATCCCCGTGCCGGCAAGGTGCAGAGTTCTCTAAGCGGTGAGTGGGTTGACGAAAAAGTAGAAGCGAAAAGACCATACGCAGTGATGATTAATAATATTGAATATGCCTTTAAGCACCAGAAAGGTACTTCCAAGGCAGATATTATATATGAGGCATTGGCAGAGGGTGGTATCACCCGTATGATGGCTATTTATCAGGATCCATCTAAGGTGAAAAAGATTGGCTCGGTGCGCAGTGCCAGACATTATTATGTGCAGTTTGCCAAAGAATGGAATGCGATTTATTGCCATTTTGGTCACACGAAATATGCCACGGAAAAGATTAAGAAGTTAAAAACCAACAATCTCAGCGGACTTTCTGGCATTGGTTCTCTGGTTTATGAGAGAGATAAATCCCTCTCTGCTCCCCATAATGTTTACACTTCTGGCAAGAAATTGCAACAGGGTGCGAAAAAACTAAAATATTCCCGAAAACAGAATCCGGATAAGGTAGCGGAACATTTTACTTTTTATGAGGAGGATACGGAGTTAGCAAGTGGTGATGCTGCCAATAATATTACCTTACCATTTTCTAATTATTCTACCTGCAAGCTGAAATACAGTACCAAAAAACGGACATATGCCAAGTATGAATACGGTCAGAAACATATGGATACCCATTACAAAAAGCAGCTTGCTTTCAAAAATGTGATTATTCAGTTGGTAGAGGAGTCTGATATTGACCACAATGGATATCAGACCATGGAATTGTCTAATAATTCCGGAAAGGGTTATTATATTAGCAATGGTAAGGCACAGAAAATTACATGGGAGCGGAAAGAATCCGGGAATCAGATGGTATATAAAAGCAGTAACGGAAATGTTTTGACCATTAATCCGGGCAAGACATATATTGCAGTATATCCAAAGAGCCGGAAGAAATTTATTGAGATCAAGTAGATGTTATAATATTGTATGGGGGCAGAAATATGGAAACAAAGTGGGAATATGATTTGCCGACTAATGAACACAGTCATGATTTCGATTATGAATCTCCAATTTTTATAAAAAATAACACCATTTATTTTATATGCAAATCGGAACAACGACTTCAATTACATATGATTGATGTTGATAGTGGGACAGGAAAGATAGAAAATATTCCGTTAGGAAAACAGAGAATTTCTACAAGTTTTTTTATTTTGGAATATAAAGAAAAGATAATTTTTTATACAGGTGATTTTTATGTCTACGATCAGTCCGAAATATTAAGGATAACCAACTTAAAAAGAGTTGAAGGTACGAGAGGAGAAGTGAATTCGTATTTACTGCATGATTGTAAATTACTGTTTACAACCCGGGATTATTTATTCTGTTATGATTTAGATACCCTGTCGCTGGAATGGAAGGTGAATATTTCAAATGCAAATTATATTACAGGAGAGATAACCCTGTTTGAAAATACTGTCGCATGTTACGGTGACCATGAATTATTATTAATCGAAATGGAGAGCGGAAAGGTAAGTGACAGAATTAAAATATCGAGAATAAACAAGCTTTTTCATCCGATCCGCATAGATGATGAAAATATATTAATTGGATATACTAATTGGACGAATGCAGGTGTCCTAAAATATAATCAAAAATTAAAGCAGGTAATATGGAGAAATAAGCGTAAGTTTCAGGGACCACAGTTAAAATGCAAAGTGTATCAGCAAAAAGAAAAGATAATTTGGGTGAAAAATAGTACAGAATTAATTTGTTTGGATATAGAAAATGGTGAGGAAATCTATAGTGTAAGAACGAATCCATGGCTATATACTGACTTGCATTTTTGGGGTGATAACCTATTATTTGGAACGTCAGGAAGAGATGGATATATAAACTGTATTGATGTAAAAAGTGGTAAAGTGAACTGGTCTGTTTTTTTGAAAAATGGCTGTGCGTATTTTGATATTGATCGTACTACGGTTCTGGTTGGTGATTTTAATAAATCTATCAAACAGATAGAAATAAAGAATGGTAAGATATTACAGGATTATCAGGTGGATGGCGAAGTAGTGGGGGATATCAAGGTTTATAAGGACAGTGTATATACGGTTATTTGGGGAAATGCAGATAAACCCATTCGGCTGATTAAGGTAAAAATATAGACGCGATGGAAAATGATGTTGTTACAGGAAGAATGCCATGTGCTATTGCTATTATTACGAAATCATAAATTTCGCTTGGTGAAATGAGGGAAGTATAGATGGAGCGAACAAATTTAACCGATGTTATCTTATTGGGTGGGATAATTGTTGCCGCAATCTGGCTGTTTGTCTGTCTTTTCTTAGAGGGAAAGAACCGGAAATACGTAATTAGGGCAGGGGTCTTGATTGATCTTGTACTATTGATTATTTGCAGGAATGGTCAAATGTTATGTGTCGGTGTGTTAGGCGGTCTGTTTTGTGGGTTAATTCCTTTCGTTAGCACTAGAAAATATGAGATGGCAGTTCAGGAAATGAAAGGGGTCAAGAACTGGGTGGTAGTTTGCGTTATTTTTTGTGTTATGTTGTTTATGGTCGTGGCCATTGCTTATCCACATATAAGAATTGTATGGAAAAACTAAGGGCTAATGATAGATGGAGGATTCGTATGACAAAATTGGAGAAGGCAAATCGGTATCAGGAACAAAATCGCATTGATCAAAGAGAAAAGCCGATATTTCATGTTACTGCACCGGTGGGATGGATGAATGATCCCAATGGATTTTCCATTTATCAGGGCAGAATCCACTTGTTTTATCAGTATCATCCATATAGCAGTGTATGGGGACCTATGCACTGGGGGCATTTTGTTTCCAATGATTTTGTGAAATGGGAGGAGCTTCCGGTGGCATTGGCACCAGATTCGGATTATGATGCCGCTGGATGTTTTTCCGGCAGTGCCATAGAGACGAAAGAGGGGCATGTGTTGGTATATACCGGAGTGATGGAGTCAGCACAGGAGGACGGAACAAAAGAGGTTGTTCAGCATCAGTGCCTCGCCATAGGCGACGGCATCCAGTATGAAAAGATTTCGGACAACCCAGTCATTCCCATCAGCCAGCTTCCAGAGGGATTATCCGGTGAGGATTTCAGGGATCCTAAAATTTGGAAAGAGGGAAACAACTATTATTTGGTGGCATGCAGCAGAGATGCACAAAAAAATGGCAGGGTATTATTATTTACTTCGGAAAATTGTAGAAATTGGAGATATCTGTCAGAGTTGGCAGATAACAGAGGGAAATATGGAAAGATGTGGGAGTGTCCGGACTTTTTTTCCTTGAATGATAAACAGATTTTGGTCGTTTCTCCTGTGGATATGCAGGCAGACGGACAGGAGTTTCACAATGGAAAGCAATCGATGGCGATGATCGGAGAGTATGACAGGCAGAAGGATCATTTTCGGGAAGAGCAGGTGGTTTCTCTGGATTACGGAATGGATTTTTATGCACCACAGACATTGCTGACAGAGGATGGAAGACGTATTATGATTGCGTGGATGCAGTCTTGGGATATGATGATCAAGCCGGGGGAGCAGAAATGGTATGGTATGATGACGATTCCGAGACAGATAGAGTTCAGGAATGGTGTATTATATCAGAATCCGGTTAAGGAGCTGGAACGGTATTATAGCGATGCTGTCATATGTGAGGGCATGGAATTATCCGGAGAAACTTCATTGCCGGGAGTTCAGGGACGGGTACTGGATCTGACAGTGGAATTATTATCGGGGAACTACGAAGAATTTACCATTTCTTTTGCAAAAAATGAAAGTTATGTCACGAGTTTCCGTTATGATCGCGCATCGCAGAAGATGGAGTTTGACCGTACATATTCTGGCATGGCACGAGATGTTGTATCTCAAAGAG
>CAMWKN010000009.1 GCA_947174825.1 uncultured Clostridium sp. | reverse complement strand
ATGTCAATTCCAATCAATACATCAAAAAGGACTGCCATATGTCTCCATACAGCAGTCCCCTGCATTTCTCATGCTAATCTGTAATACTGAGAATTATTTGAATTTCTTATAACCACTCTTCTTTAACAGCTTAACATTAGCTTTCTTATTCTTACCTGAAACGGCAATCTTCTTCTTACATCCCTTGAATGCTTTCTTAGCTACTTTCTTTAACTTAGCATCAATTTTTAATTTGTTTAACTTCTTGCAGTTTGCGAATGCAGATGCAGGAATTGTCTTGATGTTCTTATTCAAAGTAATCTTTGTAGCCTTAGCACCCTTGAATGCCTTCTTGCCAATTGCATTAACCTTGTAAGAAGCAGCACCCTTCTTCATGCTAGCTTTCACATTCAGAGATTTTGCTTTCTTACCAGACTTAGATAAACCAGTTACAGTAGCTGTACCTGCAGACTTAGTTGTAGCAGCCTTTGTTACTTTCAGCTTGAATGCTCCAACAGTAACAGATGCACCAACCTTAGCGCCTACTACTGCTTCACTACCAGTACCAGTACCACCCTGACCTGGTGTAGGTGATGGGTTAGATCCACCTGGCTTCTGTGTTGGTGTTGTGCCTGGCTTCTGTGTTGGTGTTGTGCCCGCTCCTGGTGTTGGTGTAGGATCATTACCTGCACCTGGCTTCTTTGTGTCACCATTATCTGGCTGAGTATAGATTCCAGCATCAATATCCATCAATGCCTCTTCCAGACCTGCAATTGTAAATGTAATAGAAATACTCTGCTCTGGCATAGATACCTCGTCTACAGCATACGGTACAATTTCTCCATCCTCAGCATATGAGTTTACTACCATAAATGTATAGAAGGATGCATCTCCCTTGCTTGCCAATGTCTTATTAGCAGGAGCAGCCACAGCTGTTCCATCAATCTGCAGGGCAGACAGTGTTGCAGTCACACCCGGATAAGCAGCTGAATCTAAGTCAGTAGCAATACCCAGCATGTTAAAGGCAGGATTACCTGACAAATCAATACCACCCAAAGAAACGGTATACTCACCATCGTGGTCTAACTTAACATCAACAACCTCGAACTCATCAGCATCATAGCCTTCTACTCCACCAGCCTTGATGTAGTTTGGACCATACTGATTATTCAACTTCTTTGCTTCATAAGCATTACGGCAGTCATAATTACCATTGGTCTGATAGAACAGGTATGCATGAATACCTTTTGATGTCAGAATCTCAGGCGAACCAGTAGTCACTTCGGTAGGACGTGGAGCTGCAGTAATGGAAGGATCTCTAGTAGGCTTTGGAGATGGTGTTGCAACTTCCGGTGTCGGTGTTGGATCTGGAGCCTTTACAACCTCTAATGAAGCTTTTACCTCTAAAGAGGTATTGTATTTAAACTTGGCCAAATCAATTGGTGGGTTGCTAGCTGTTCCTTTACCCCATACATTATAGATTTCGACACGGTAGTTTCCGTTATTTTCAAGATCACCCGTAATTACCTTTGTCTTATCAACAGGAAAATCTACACCATCTAACTTGATGCTAATGTCTTTTAACGCAATTGCATTACCAGATGCTGTTGCTGCTGCGTTTAAACCTACAACATCAACACAAAATACAAGCTGTCCCTGATCATCTGCACCTGCATAACTTCCCTCATGCTTTAATTCAACCGTCACAGCATCACCACTGGCAAAATCAACCTTACTTGTAGCAATATCTGCCCATGTCCAGTCACCATTCTCATCTGCATCAATGTTAGATGAAATCTTGGCATTAAACTCCCCAGCCACAGTCAAACCAGCAGCAGCATCTGCCGTTTTCAACTCAAGACCAGAGCCCAAAGTCAAAACCATAGCTGCTGAAAGAACCATGGATAAGACTTTTTTCAACTGTTTTCTCATTGTTTCTTCCTCCTTTTTAGTTAAAAAATAATACATTCTTAAGGCAGTCTCCGTATGAGAAGCTCAGAGACTGCTCCAACTACATTCAATATCCTAACACATTTTTTTGCATTTGACTAGTCCCTTTTTATAAATATCATATATTTGCCATATTTACCAAAAAACTGGAACATAATCCGTTCCTATTGTTCATTATCCCTATTGATCACTCTACATATCAATGCCTCTCTATTTCTTCCAATACTTTTCTACCTTTTGCCGGGATTCCATTTCATCCAGATTAAACTTCATTGCAACTGTCTCCACTGTATCAATTAGAGATTTACCAAATTCCTGGCAGACTTCTACCAGGGAGCATATTCCTTTCTCTATTCCTTTCTCTATTCCTTTCTCCATCCCCTCTTCCATCGCTTCTTCTCTCCAAACCTCTTTTGCTTCTTCCAAATCAAATTCATAGTTCGTCATTTTTATTACCTCCTCGACACTTAATTTTTCCAGGAAAGCCCTGAACAATTCTGATCCTGCAAATTGATGGACATAATCTTTGACTGCATCAATACTGATTTTACCTCTATCAATATTATTCTTTACAAAGCGAATAAAGTCATAATAACTGCCTAATGTATTCTGTGTGGTCTGCATCTCCTCTTCACAGATGACCCTGACTCGCAGTTCTAATGAAGCATTTTCTGATACTGCCATGCCATATGCTTCTGACAATCTGAGTTCTCCACAATGCCATGGTCTTTTGCCAGTGTATACGATATAGAACTCCGGTCTGGGAATCCTAATCCGCTTTTCCCGATACAATTTTTCTTTGAAAGATGTAATGATTTTTTCATATTCATCTGCTACATAAAATAGCATACGCAGCGGCATATTCTCATTAATAGTAGATTGATGCTCCACCAGAACAATCAAACGGTTTCCTATCAAGAAAGCAACATCATTATGCCTTTGCGCCAGAAAAATATTTTTCAATGTAATCTGTTCTATCTGATCCGTGGTAATTCCATGGTTTCTGTCTTCCGGATGTAATGTGTAATATAAATCCAATATACATTCCGGATCTGAGTACAGGATGCTAAAAATCGTGTCTTGATGATTACGCAATGTCTGTTTCTCTATGACCTGCGCCGGTTGCTGCTGTTTTCGTTCCTGTTGGTATTCTTTCTCCGCCACTGTGTTTTTTTCGCCCATATCTTCTCCCTATTATATGATAATGTTTTTTTATTGCAATGTTTGACTTTAACTTTTTGCCAATATACATCGCAAAAGAAACAATTACAATAGAGATGGACAAAATACCTGAATCATTGTGGCAGAATAAGGTATTTTACCAGATGAAAAGTGGCACACTCTAATTCGCCAGAGTGGGATCCACACGGAGAGTTATTTTACTTTATAGTAGCAGTTGTATAACGACTACTACTATAAAGTAAAATAACTATGGGAAACATGTAAATGCCACATGTTTCCCATAATGTCTTGCTGCTTTCCGAACTTCTACCTGAACTTATTCTCCATCTTCCAGATCATAAATATAGATACCGGTTACATTCGGTTTGTTGGCAAATGAGATCGTCAGATATGGCTTAGCGTCTGACAACTCCAGATCCCCTGCCAGCTTGACTGCTTTGTCCGCATACTCATCGTATTCCGGAGCCAGCATTTCTACAGGGCTGGCTTCGCTATTGATACCCAGCTGTGCTGATCCAATCAATTCCTCCGGATCTGCCAGAGATTCCTCTGCAAATTCAAATCGAATTGCCGGATTCTTGTACTTTGACACATCCAGCTTGATGAATGCCTGATATCCCCAGTCATTAAAGGTAATCTCGGTAGCATCTCCAGCTATCGTAGCTGTTGTCTTGGCTCCTGGTGCCACAAACTGTCCCGCAGTGGCAGCGGTACCGCCGCCCTCCTCATAGCGATCTGCTCCAATCTTATTATCTGCACCATTCTTATACCAGATACCATTCCAGCTCCACACTGGTGTCTTGCCCTCTACATCTACAATATCAGACTTATTGTTTTCCTTACCACACAATCCACCGATGACAGGTCCATTGGAACCAGTTCTTGTATTAAACATTTCTGCCATATCCCGCAGACGGATCTGAGCAGAGACACGGTCAAAGTATGGTCCAATATCCCAGAAACAGAAGTTTGCCTTGTACGGCTCTAATGCATCATACAAGTCATTGTACCAGTCTACGACATCACCAGCTGTTCCTTCAACAGAAACGTGCGTTGGTGCTACGACACCACCTTCTCCGACACAGATACCATATCCTGCGTCGTAGAAACGCTGCAGGTTCTCTACTTCATCCTGCAAAGTTTCCCGGTCAGACAACATATAGCCATCGGTTCCCTTGTCTCCGCAGAAATTCCATGGCGTATAATCATGTACTGACACGAAGAGTTTCGAAACACCATTTGCGTCCAGATCTTTTGGCATCACATATTTTTCATTTGCTGTATCAGCCATATTGGTATTAAATCCTGGAATCAACAGGAAACGAGACTGGTTATTGCCACCGGTTCCACGTATAATATCCACAAACTTCTGGTTGATCTGATTTACCATGGCATACTTCTCATCCCTTGTCAGCTTACCAGAAACAGGCTTTTCATCTGGATTTTCGGAACTGCCATATCCATTTGAACAGATACCATCCGTTAATCGATCTCCCAATTCCTCATTGGCACCCTCAAAAATCAAATGGTCGGAGTAACCTTTGAAACGATTAGCAATTTGTGTCCAATATGCTTCGTATCTCTTCCATGCCTTGGCTCTCGTTGCTTCATCTACCACTTTTTGACCGTCTGCATCACGCATGCAGGCACCGAACTGTCCCCACCAACCATTATCCCAATGGTCATTGATGATAACATACATACCATTATTTAAGCAATAGTTCACAACTTCCTCAACACGTCCCATGTATTTCTCATTGATGGTATAGGTGCCATCCTCAGAATCCATATTGGACCACGCACACGGGATACGGATCGTATTGATTCCGTAGTCATGCAGACAGTTGATATATGCCTGTGTTGTCACAGGCTGTCCCCATGCTGTCTCATACTCGGTAGCGCTTACTCCGACGTACTTCTTTCTGGCGTCTGCCATCTTATCTGCCATTGACTTGGTAGCCTCCAGAGTATTTCCCAGATTAATACCCAAACTCATCTCGGTCTCTGAAACTTCTTGTGCGGTCAGATCTGCACGCACACTACCATTGTCTCTCTTGAGTACTGTCTTGTTGACAGAACCCTCAATAACCACTTCCGTTCCTTCTGAAACGTTGCTCGCCTCTACACCCTCTACTGCAGGCTGAACCGTCGGTCTCACATCAGCAGTCGGTGCCGGTGCATTCGTCGGTGCCGGTTTTGTGGTAGTGGTAGCCGGTTTCGTGGTAGGCTGTGTCTTCGCCTTAACGGTCACCTGACATTTCAATGTCTTAGACACCGTTTTCTTGGAACCTTTGGCAATGTACTTTACCTTACAGGTAATGGTGGTCTTTCCTTCTTTGACACCCTTGACCTTGCCCTTTTTCACTGTTGCGATCTTCTTGCTCTTGGTAGACCATTTGGTTGATTTCACTTTTTTAACCTTGGTCTTTTTTACCTTTAATGTAACTGTTTTGCCAACTACCACTGATGCTTTCGTTTTGTTCAGCTTAACGCTGGCTTTCGTTTTTTTCGCTGCACTGGCAGTCGCATGGTCGAGTGTAGCAGATACACCACTGCTGGCCACAACCATGGCAAGAGCCAGCCCCAATGCAACGAAGCTTTTACCCTGTCTCTTCATAGTAACAGTATTCCTCCTTTATATTTTTTAGCAATCATACCATAAATTTGTAATTTTTTCAATATCATTTCCCATGCTGACAAAACTTGTCAAGCCCTATATCGACTCTGTCATCATAATTTCACCCTTTTTTTCTAAAATTCGGCTAATTTTCTTTTTATTTCAACATGGAACATCGCAAAACAGCTGCCACAATTCTATGATCAAATTGTGACAGCCGTCTTGTATATAGCTGCTATTCAATATCTGATAATGTTACTTATTTCTCTGACTGAGCCGATGATTGAAATGCAGTGCCATCAGCCTTGTATGCCAGATCTACAATTTCTATCTTCTGGAAATCCACACCCAGGTAAGTATTTGAGGTCAAGAGAACCACTGGATCATGTTCCAGATGCTTGACATTGAGCCTTAACGCCTTTTCCTGCCATGCCGTTTCTGCCAGAATCATATTGTTGTTTTCATCCAGTTTCGGTAATGCATCACTAAATTTTTTGCCATCGGTAATATAATTCACAGTCGGTGGTAATACCTCAACCTGTTCATCGGTATATTCGTCGCCAGCTATGGATTCAACCTGCTCATAATCTGACTCGTATTTCCACTCATAGTCGTCGCCATCCTCCCAGAGACCATTAGAATATACCAGCTGCAATTGGGCAGATTTACTAATCATGTCATCATGCATGGTAATGCGGATCCCCGGCTCTTTGAGCTGAGACCAGTCACTTAACTGGAAGTGAGAATGCCAGTGATACTGATCACTGGTTGCAACCAACTCCAGATTTGGATAATTAGGATTCATCGTAATCTCCTTGGTCTGGAACAATGCTGCTGTAGTATTGCCTCCCATTGTCATCAGGCAATTTTCTCCGAATACTTTCTTCATTTCATCGTAATTCACAGAGCCAGAACCAGAGGTATTACGTATGAAATCACCTTCCCAGGTAGCTACTACTAATGGATCCTGATTCTCAGCCACCGGATCCTCCGGCTTACCTGTTATGGTTAATTTCTTTTTCGCATCATCTTTTAGTTCTACTGTAGACCCGGTTACCTCACAAAATACCTCGCCGATATCTTCATATACAAAGTATGCATATCCACTGTTTCCAGTTCCCTTACGGTCTACATGACCTCCTTCATCCCACATAATCGGAACAGCACCGTATTCCTGACATCTGGTAAAGAATTCTTTGAAATATGCCGGAATGCCATCCTTGTTGACAGACACACAGCCAAATTCACCGAAAATCACTCCATATCCCTTGCTGGTGTATGCTTCCTTGATGGATTCAAAATCCTCTAACATGGCAGCATAATCTGCTTCGCTGCCCCAGGTATCCATATAAGATGATGTTCCCTTTGGTGTCTCATAGGTAGCAGCTGTCTTAGCGATACCCCATCCCAACGGATCATAATAATGAATGGACACAAACAATTTCTTGATACCATTCTCTGCCACATCTGTTGGCATAATATAGGTATATTTATCATTTGGCTCTGTCGGGTTCTTGGTATACTTGTCTCCTGCTTTGTTGGAATATTTATCCCCACAGGTCTGATGCAGGTTCGTATCATACCCTGGAATCAGCAGCATACGATAGTAGTTATTATTCTTTGTACCATCTGCATTCACTCCGGTACCACGAACGATGTCAACAAATTTCTGGTTAATCTGATTGGTCAGCGCATAACACTCTTCCCGTGTCAGAACACCTTTTTCTCCACCGTCACCCTGCCAGTTATCGTTGAGGCGCTCGCCTAATTCTTCATTACCACCCTCAAAGATCAAACGATCGGAATATTCCTTATAACGATTGGCGATCTGTGTCCACATGTCTTCATATTTCTTCCATGCCTGTGCTCTCACAGCTTCATCTTTGTCGCCAAACATGCCCCACCACTGACCATCCCAGTGGTCGTTGATCACAACATACATCTCATCGTTTAAGCAATAGTTAATAACCTCTTCCACACGATTAAAATAGGCTTCATTAATCTGATAATAGGTACTGCCGTCCTCCTGTTTTTCCTGCTTCATCATATTAGACCATGCGATCGGAATACGGATCGTATTGATACCATAACGCTTCAATCCATCAAAGAGCTTTTGCGTTGCCACCGGATTACCGGCATTGGTCTCATATCCGGTTACCCATTCTTTGTCTGTCAAAGCTTCCTGCTCTTCTGGAGACAGTGCCTCACAACTGCCGGCACCGGTCTGCTCTAAAGAATTTCCGACATTCCAGCCCATTCCCATGACTGGTGTAATATCCTGTGCAGACAGCTCCTTCCGCATCAAGCCATTGTCTTTTGTCGTAATGCCATTAGCAGACTGATGCTCTTCTCCCACATTTGTCTGCAACAACACTGGATTAATCGTAGGCGATGCTGCTGGTGCTTTCGTTGGTGCTACGGTTGCTACTGGTGCCTTTGTTGGTGCTGTAGTGGTTTTAGCCCCAGACTTCGCTTTAACTGTTACCTTTACCGTAAATTTTTTGGTAACTTTTTTCTTTGCCTTTTTGTAGGTTACTTTTGCAATAACTTTTGTCTTTCCGGCTTTTACGCCTTTGATTTTGCCTTTCTTAACGGTGGCAATCTTTTTATTCTTAGACTGCCATGTCACTTTTGCTTTGGCTGGTTTGTTTTTAACCTTGACGGTCTGACTCTGGCCAACCTTGACTGTAACTGATTTCTTGCTGATTTTTGGTGCTTTTGCTTTGGCAGATGCTACTGTTACGCCTGACATTCCATCAAAGCTAAGCAACATAGCGCATACCAGTGCAAAGGCGATCAGTCTCCCCATAATTTTTTGCCTCATATAATATGATCCTCCTCCTGTATAATTTTCGTATGAGATAGGCAATCTCACTCCATAAAGCTACGGAATAATTATAACAAATTTATGTCATAAATACAAATCGTTTTAGCACACAATATATTTACTAATTACCGCCGTTTATGCTGTTGTCGAAATTGCATGGGCGATATTCCATAACGTTGCTTGAACATACGTGTAAAATAACTGGCAGTATCAATCCCAATTTCCCGGGCAATTTCTGCAATGCTTTTATTAGAATGAATCAAACTATTTTCTGCATATTGCAAACGCAATTGATTACAATATGCATGGTAAGAAACTCCTGTAGTACGCTTGAAAAAACGGCTAAAACTATAATAACTCATGCCCACTGCAAGAGAAGCTTCTGTCATATCCGGAATCTCTGACGGATGAGTGAGGATGCGGTTAATTAATGTCTCCAACGAAAAAAGCTGAGTGAGATCTGCCATCGTATCTCGAAATTCCAGAAAGCCAATATCAACCAATACTGTTAATAATTTCAAAACCAAAATATTCCGCTGCCATCCATGTACAATAGATGCTGCCGACGGATTATTCTCCTTTGCAAAATCTGTCTCCTGCTGGCATAACAGTCGCAGTTCCTGCAAGATATCTATTATTTTGTGGTCTTCCTGAACCTCTATATATGGCACTTCTGCCTGTGCCAAACCTAAAATCATATTGTTCTTCTGGCAGGAAGATGCCGACGACGCCCACAAAAAATCCAATGAAAATTGGATAACCATATCATGTACCGGAGTAATATTCTGATTGCCGTGAATCACTAATGGTTCCATAAAAAACAAGGAACCTGGTCCCACCCGACGATAATTTCCCCTATACTGTTCATATCTCTCGCCAGACCAGACATAGGATAGTTCGTAATAGGCATGACAATGCAGAGGCCAATTACCATCTGCCGGCGAATGATAGCAGCATGTACTTAATCTAGTCTCGGAAGCAGTCTCTTCTGCCTGAAAAGTATACTGATATATCACAACAATTTCCCCCTGTTTGTCTGAAATGTGCATAAATTTTTAAATCCTAAACCGAGCAAAAAAAGATAATTTTTTAGCAAGGTTTGAAATTGCCATTTTTATAAGATAATTATACAATTTTGGTAAATTCAAAGTCAATATTACCAGATGAATTAGGATGCCAAACGGATGTCTGGCAATTTAATTCTAAAAAGGAATGGAGGAGCCTATGAAACGTTTTAATATCAAATCCACTGTTTTGGCAGTAGGACTAACAATTGCAATATCATTTAGCAGTCTGCCTGCTAATGTCCATGCTGCTGCCAAAATTAAGCTCAACAAAAAGCGGTTAACTATGACAGTCGGAAAATCTCAGAAACTCAAAGTTACCGCACCGAAAAAGGCAAAAATTACCTGGAAATCCAACAAGAAAAAAATCGCCTCTGTCAATGCCAAAGGAAAAGTCACGGCACGCAAAGTCGGCAAAGCTAAAATCACAGCTACCATTAAACAAAAAGGAAAAAAAGCAAAAAAGCTGACCTGTCAAGTTACTGTCAAGCAGAAAAAGGTATCCTCGCCAGATAAGACTACCATTCCGGCACCACAGACCACCGTTAAACCTGTACCGACAACCAATGCACCAACCAAAGATCCAGCTCCTACAGTGGCTTCAACGCCTGGAGAAGGGGATGGCCTTTATGCCCACTCTCCAAAAGGTCGTGCTGAAAATAACCCTCTGTTGACAAACAGTTATGCCTGTGATCCTTATGCTATGGAATATGATGGCAGACTGTATGTTTATATGACCAATGATACACAACAGTATGAGGCAACAAACCGTGAAGGCGCCAATACATATGGGCATATCCAAAGTATGCATATTATTTCTACGGATGATATGGTAAATTGGACCGATCACGGAATATACCAGATATCCGGCGAAAATGGTGTATGCAGTTGGGCAGGATGTTGCTGGGCGCCATGTGCAGTACATAAAACAGTAGATGGCAAAGAAAAGTTTTATATCTATTTCACTAATGGAGGTTGGCAGATCGGTGTGGTAGCCGCCGACAGCCCTACCGGACCGTTTGTAGACGTTAAAGGGGAAGCCTTGGTCACTACGGACATGACTTCTTCTAGTCCTTTGGATCCTGCTGCTTTTATTGATGATGACGGCACAGCTTATCTGACCTATGGCAGCGGAACAGACGGTGCACGCATCCGTAAATTAAATGCTGATATGATTTCTTTTGCAGAGGAAGAAGTCAATATTGGAGCCCCTTATATGAATGAAGACAGCGGTATCAATAAGATTGGAGATACTTACTATTATTCTTATTGTACAGACTGGGATAAACACGAAGATACTGATTACTGTTCCATTGCCTATATGACGGCACCTGCTGCCACGGGTCCCTATACCTATCAGAAAGCTATTTTACCAAACTGTGGCACCGTTTTTGGTGTGGATGGCAACAATCATCACAGTATCGTTGAATTCCAGGGGAAATATTATATGTTCTATCACACCATGGTTCTGGAAGCAGATTTGAACTGTGATCTGGGATATCGCAGCACACACGTAAATGAATTAACCATTAATGCAGATGGATCCATAAACGTTGTAGATCAAGACCGGGCTGGTGTTAATGCAATAAAAAATCTGAATCCATATACGCAGCAGTCTGGATGTACCTACGCAAACTCTGCCGGCATGCTGGCAGAACACATGGAACTGGTCATGATACCAAAATCTTCTACTGCACAAGATGATGCCACGAAAGCCGAATATGATGAATTAAAAAAATCTTATGATACTAACCCGGATTATTCCCGAATTAATATATCCAAAGGGGAATTAAAGGATGATCAGGTTCGCAAAGATAATTGGTTCTATTTCCGGCTGGATAATGGTGCCCGTATGGAGGCAGTTGCATCTCCAGACGATTACCGTTATAGCTGGAGCAAAGTGAAAAATGTAGATTTTGGAGATACTACTCCAACTACCTTTGAAGCTAATTTCAGCTGTGTCCCGGAACAGACAGCTGCCATCCGAGTATGTGCAGATAGTCTGGATGGCAAAATCATCGCAGAATCTGAAATAATACCAGATGCAGATGGTAAGGCTACTATCTCTGTTCCAGCAGATGTAATTACTGGTATTCATGATCTGTATTTTGAGTTCGACGGAAGTGTCTATAGCTTTGATGACTGGAAGTTTCTAAAATAAGTAACCGATATTCAAAATACTGATCCGCAACGCACACCGAAAAGGGCATCTACAAACCTTCCAATGTTTGTAGATGCCCTTCTATTTCCAATTATTACCACTACTTATTTGCCGCGATACCGATTGACACAACCCGCCACTTCATATCGTCTTGGCATCGCCATATCTGACAGCCCGGGTCCACCTGGTATTCCGGCAAACCCTTTTTCTTCCAGATCTGCCATAATTTGATCCAAAACTTTAGATAATCGCATTTGTTTTCCCGCATATTTTTTCAAAATAGCGTCCAGCAGTTTGGCAATCGCCATCATCTGCTCGCCATCTGTAATCTGCTCCAAATACCTCAAGTCCATGGTTTCTTTGTTGATCTGGAATCCATCTGTCCCCATAGTCTTTAACTTGGTTGCCCGTTCTTTGCCATCTCGTCCCACTTTTGCCGGGCGCATTTCCGGAATACGGGTCTGCCGTTCCGTGTCCGGATATTCTGCCTCTTCCTCCGGATCAAAGTTTAGCGGATAGTCTTCTGCTGCCTTCTTCGCCTGCTCCGTAATCTCATGAGGCAAATAGTTCTCCATCTGCAGAATGGTGTCTGCTACATGGAAGAAAGCACCACAGCTACCCGCCACCAGAACGGTGGAAATATCACGATGTGCATACAAACCTCGTACTCTCTTGATAAATGGCACAATGGGTTCTGCTCCTGCTGCCACAACACGCTCCATCAGTTCATCACGGATCATAAAATTGGTGGCACTGGTGTCCTCGTCAATCAGCAGGGTATGACTGCCTGCTTCAATAGCTTCTACCACGTTTGCTGCCTGGGAAGTGGATCCGCTGGCATCCATGGTGGAAAATTTGGCGGTATCCCTGCCATTGGGCAGATTGCGAATAAACATACTGATGTCTTTTTCGCGAATGGCCCTCCCGTCTTCGGAACGAATCTTCATGGCAGAATCATCTGTCATCACATATTCCCTGCCATCTCCGGCTATATGGGGATAGACCGCTTTTTCTAAAGTCTGGAGCAGAGTGGATTTACCATGATAGCCACCGCCCACGATCAAAGTAACCCCTTTCCGAATCCCCATACCGCTGATCGTTCCATAATGTGGCAACTGCCATGTGACATCCATGGACTGGGTCGATTGAAATTGTAACTCATCCCTCATTGGTCTCT
>CAMWKN010000008.1 GCA_947174825.1 uncultured Clostridium sp. | reverse complement strand
GCTTTCAAAATGTGAAATTCGTTTACAAAACGGGAATCTCAATCTACATTTCAGCGCAGAAATGCTCTTTTTTAGTTAAATCTGTACCTCGTGCGAAAAATCTGTACCTCGTGCGTTTATTCTTGACTTAAATAATTCATCATGCGATATATAAATTGAAAATATTGTTTTTAATTTATATTGGAGGTGTAATTATGGGTAAAATGAAACAGAAAGCCTTACGGTTAATTTCAAAGGCAGCATTAGCAAATGCGAGAAAGGAGGTGAATTCTGCTTGTGCGTTCTTTGGTTATCAACCTAAAATGCCAGAAAAATTGAAACGTCTAAAAAAGGACAAAGAGAAATGATGAACCATATTATAAGCTTTATATTAAAATACAGTATTTCGGAAGATTGTATTAATGAAGAAGACTTGGATATTTATAGTTTCGGATTGGAATGTATGTTATTGAAATTGGTTCATTATACATCATACATAGTAATTGGTATAGTCTTAGATTCGCTTGTTAGTTTGTTTGTAAGTGCATGTATACTTATGCCTTTAAGGACCAGAACTGGTGGTTATCATGCTAATACACGAATAGGATGTTACTTTTTTTCTTGTTCTATGGTAATTATGTTATGTATATTGAATAGAATATTTTTGCCATTCTGGATAATCCTTCTTTGCTTGTTTTTTGCTGATATTGCTGTATTGTTATGGGCTCCGATAGGGAATGAAAATAGGATATTAGAGCAAGAAGAAATAGTTCAGTTTCGCAGACAGGCAATTTCATTATTAATGATAGGTAATGTTGTTTTTTTGGTATTGATATGGAATGAAATAGAAATATACAAATATTTGGCAAATGGAATTGCAATGGCTGCAATACTTCTTTTGCTAGGAAAAGGAAAAGAACGTTTAGCTGGTATTAGTATGGAAAAATATTCATTATGATTCATGTCTTGAGTGTTTTTTATGGTAGATAACGATTAGTTTTCTTTTGGTGTTATTGATTTTAATGATTAAATATACTATTTGAGACCAGTCGTTTCTATAAAAATAGTGTAACAATGGAGTTTGCCGTGTTTTTCAAAACTGCAAAAATACTTGGTGTATAGAGTTTTGCTCATGGCTGGCTGCAAGTTAAAGGAAAGGGGTGGTTTATAGTTAACATATTGTAACTTTGTTGGTCTTGGAAAGTGATGACAATATTAAGAACACGGAGTTTTCTTTATTTGTCAGAAACTAAAACACAAAATGAAAGCGAGGAATTAAGAAGATGAGAAAAGGTAAAATTATTTCTGGTTTATTAACACTTGCCTTAGTATGTACAACAGCATTGCCGATGAACATTAACACAGCAAGTGCGGCAACAAACACACAGGGTAATGACAATGCGCAGGTTGAAATTAAGGAACAGGAACCTGTGGAGATTACAGAATTTGATTCAGCAGGGGACTGTGATGCACAGGCAGTGGGCGAGAAAGTCGAATTTGACAAGTCCGATGTGAAACATTTTAAGAGCAGAACAGTTATAGCTGGAACAACAAGTGACTATCTGAATGAAACGGGTGATGCATTGATTTACGGTCTTAGCATACCTGCTGGTGTATATTTGCAGGCTCAATTAACCACACCAGCAAATCCCGATTTAGATTATGATTTGTATTTATTAAATGCGGAAGGATATATTTTGGTTGGTTCTGAATATGTTACAAATATCAACGGAACCAATGGAACATTGCCAGAGGCATTGGGATATATCACATCTGGAGATACAGCGACCTATTATTTATATGTAAGGTCATCCAAAGGCGGAAGTATTAGCGAATCATTTACACTTGATTATACTGTCAGCAATGCATGTGATTCATTTGAAATTGATGAAAATGTATCGCAGGCGAAAGCTTTTACCTTTGGAACAGATGGTGCGTCAGTCACTGCAAGAAACTTAAGTTCACCAGTTGATAATGATTGGTATAAAATCACAATACCAAGTAACAGAATTTATGACAAGCTCTCTATGACGGCTACTACTGATTCTGTGAATAAGTGTTCTGTTGAGGTATATCAAAACATTGCATCTTCAGGATATCAAATGAAAAGGGTAGGTAGCGGCAATAGAGTTACTGTATCCACAGGAACATATTATATTCGTGTATGTAATGCCAATTCCATGGATGAATTTGATGATTCAGATATTCAAAACTATACATTTACGATTTTGCCATTATTAAAGGCTACTGGTATAACAATAACAGATTTGAAAAGTAAGCATGGATTAAATAAGACGGCAACATATACTGGATATGGAACGCATTTTCAGGCAGGTTCAGGACCATTAACAATTTATGGCGTAGCATATGCTACAGATCCAACAACAAAAGAGCGTTATGCAGCGGAAGCTACATATGTTGATGGATTATATTATAGTCCTGCTTGGGAGGCCAATAATACATCTTCCAATGCAACAAGGACAGGATTTGCTATAACAAATTCAGAGGGTAAATTTGAAATGGTAATAGATTTACCTCCTGCTATTGGTGTGGAGGACGATGCCGTAGGAACGCATACTCATCATTTTGATGTGTGTGGTGTTACTGTAGTAGTAAGTGATAATACTAGTGTACGTGATAGCGAAACCATTTTCCACTTGGCATATGTTGATACTTTCTGATAGAGTTTGATGTTTGGAGATGTTTCAGGTATTTGAGTTATTCCATTTGAAAGGAGTAATAATATTGAGAATAGCAAATATTCACCATCGTATTGAAGAGCCTGCTTTCCAGAAAAATATAAATAGGAAAGATGGCTTTGTACCTCCTAAAAAGGGAGATGGAGAAATTGCTGCATCTTTACAGATCAGTGATGAGGCACAGAAACGCTTTGAGAAGGAGATACAACATTTTGACAGAAGAATCGCTTTGCCGGAGTACTGTGGTATCTATAAGACAGACAAAGCTGTTGCGACTGCCGTAGAAGGCTGTAGTAAAGAAGAACAAATCTATGTATATGGTATTATCCGGCAGAATTTTCTGACGGAAAATACATCTTCTTTAACGGAAGAAGAGCGGCAGGCCAATATTGCGTTGGGGATGAAAAAAGCAGAGTATGCATCTGAAAATTTCATTCCGGAAGAACATAGGGAGAAATTCTTGGATGCCATGAGTACCATAGCAAAATTGGCAAGTGCAGGAAAGGCTGACCAAAATGGCAATATGAATTATGGTGTTGCAAAATCCCGTTATTTGGGGCATGGAAGTAACCTTGTTGCAACTACGAATACTTTGGATATGATGAGATATATGGATA
The DNA here is from genome assembly GCA_947174825.1 of uncultured Clostridium sp. The sequence continues at coordinate 9,933 of CAMWKN010000008.1, read as the reverse complement.
GTGCAGCATATGATGAGTATCAAAAGATTGGTGCAGAAAGCAGCAATGAAGACAGACCTTTAAATCAAATAAAATTCCTTACAGATTGGTATATCAAGTCATTAAAGGATACGCCAAAAATTCATGAAGAATATGAGGAAAAAAGTAATAAGTATTTTGAAAAAGAGGTTAAGGACAAAGAGCTGCCAGCACATTTTGATGGTATAGATATTTCTTCCAAAGAATCTTTTCTGGCTGGACTAAGGAACTTTATGGCTAAGCAGCAAAATTTTCTGTCTGGAATTTTGACATTTGAGTTATCGAACAGATTCTGGAAAGATTGATGTGGAACACGAAACAATTTGGTGTTGGAAAGTGATGACATCACACTAAAAATAAGTTTTCTTAGGAGGTTCCTGTCAAGGCTGAATTTTATTGAAGATTAGCCTTGACAGGGCTTTCAATGTAAAATTTTATCGTATTGAAATGGTAAAACAGAAATATGCACAACTAACTGAATATTATTAGGAGGACACAGAGATGGCAAGGATTACAGATTATAGTTTTTTGTTTCAAAATATGTTTAGGATACAAAAGCCAACTATTCCCGGTAGTTTTCAGTTGTCACAGTTAAACAGTAGTTCTGTGCAGAAACAATTAAAAGCTGCAGGTATTGACACAAACAGCAAGCAATACAAAGCTGCATTGAAACAGATGATGTCAAATGCAAACGGTGCAATGTATACGAATATTGAGAGCATAAAAAATCTGATGAAAGATTATGACAAGGATGGGGATTATATTAATCCGAATAATGGATTAGCAGGTCTTTTGGTAACAGATGAGAGTGCAGAAAGCAGGAAACGTATTATCTCTATCCCTGAGAGCAGTCGGGATGAGATGTTTGAGTTGACGAAAAAAGAATTTCTACGTGAAAATGGTGTCAAAAATGGTGACACAACAAAGCGTTCCGATGTATATACAAATCTGTATCGTAAAATGCAAAAAAAAGACCGATTGGCAGCCGGGTATACCTTAGAGCGGTATGAACGCGCATATCGGCAGGCATTTTTGAATGCGGTGAGGGAGGCAGATCCAAATTGGAAAGTAGGAAAACCTATTAAATCAGGTGTTTTGGATGGTATTACGAGAGAATCAGTTGAGGCTAATTTGAAAAAGTCAGACAATAAAGTAACACAGGTATCTGTAGATATGAAAATATAACAGATATATTTTATATGGCATATACTTCAGAAACATACTTTAAAGGAGGTTTCACTTATGAAGATATTTTCAAAAAGAATTTTTACGGTTGTTGTAGCTTGCATGATGGCTTGTTTAATGTCTGTGACACCCGTATTAGCGGCGAGCAGTTTCAGTAAGACGACAGTTAAACTTAATGCTTATAGTGGTGGGATTTCAACGAAAAGCAAATTGACATCAGGAACTGTAGGAGATAATAAGTCTGTAACGAAGGTCGAATTACGTTGTACTGTATCTAGTGGTTCAGACCCTTATACGCTTTATGTTGAAAGTCCGGAAGGGACTACATCGTCATTCGCGGGTCCAATTCCGAGTGACACCATTACTACAACAGTATTTAATGGGGAAGATCCATATGGCACATGGACAATATGGATTAAAAACAGTGGGGTATCATATAATGGAAACATAAAACCTGTGTCTACTGTAACGGTAAGAATACAAGTATATTACAGTTAGTGAGAAGTTGCAATTGATGAAGTTTTGTAGCGTTTGATGTATATGCCAGAAATGAAACAATATGGACAGGGACTAGAAAAATCAAATTTTGTTTATGTGTCTGTCCATGTAAAAACATTAAAAATATATATCGGGGCAAAGGTCTGATTTCTATTAGGCTTTTGCTCCGATATGCTTTTTGCAAGAAAAAACGATTAGACCTCTGACAGAGAAAAATAACAGTCTAATGGATGTCATATTCATTCAGACTGTTAGAGCAAGGTGAGGATAGTGCAAATAATATGTATTGCATTATGTATAGGCTCTGTCATTCTTTCATAAGATACTATAAAACGTTGCTCCAGTGTTTGGTCTTAGGTTTTGCGAAAAAATAGAGAAAACTGTGTGACATATGACACTGGTGATGGAGTGGTAAATGGCAAGAGTGATTGTGCGGTATCATGGCAGTTTAAGAGAAGCAATGTCCGAATTTGCGGACAGTACTGTAGTGGAATTATTTCATCAATATGCAATTGTGACATTACCGGAACAGGCGTTATCGGATTTGGCAGCGTTGCCGGAGGTAGAATACATAGAACCTCCGGAGACGCTGTTTTTTGGTTTGCAGAATGGACGAAGTATTTCCTGTGTGAATCAGGTACAGGCAGAACCGGGACAGGGTGGGATGGCAGGAATGCCAGACAGCCGGTCAGAGAATCTTTCCGGTGCCGGTGTACTGGTGGCAGTATTAGACAGCGGTATCGACTATGCACATCCGAGTTTCCGGAATGAGGATGGTAGCACCAGAATCCGCTATCTATGGGATCAGACCGTGCCAGCAGACCGGGCACAGGGCAGAATGCCTGCTGGGTATGATGTAGGGGCAGAATATACAGCGGCAGATATTGATGAAGCATTAGCGGCACCCATTGGGGAACGCAGCCGCATTGTTCCCACCACAGACAGCCGTACCGGGCATGGGACAGCGGTGGCAGGGATTGCCGCCGGCAATGGCAGGGGATCAACCGCCATGAGATACCGGGGGATAGCCATAGGCAGCGAACTGCTGATTGTGAAGTTGGGGAACAGTGGGGACGGATTTTCCCGGACGACGGAAGTGATGATGGGACTGGATTATGTGCTGCGCAAAGCTTTGGAGCTGCAGATGCCAGTCAGTATCAATATGAGTTTTGGAAATAATTACGGACCCCACAATGGGGAATCTTTATTTGAAAACTTCATTACGGAATTAAATGGAGTCTGGAAAAATGTGATTGTGATTGCCACGGGAAATGAGGGAGACAAACGTCACCATGCGGCAGCAGATTTACGACAGTGGCAGACAGAAGAAATTCAATTTGCGGTGGCGGAGGGGGAACTGGGATTTACGGTACAGATCTGGAAACAATATGTGGATCAGATCCAGATTTCCGTGGTATCGCCCTCAGGGCGGCGTTACCGGGTACCAGATGTGCCAGGGGAAAGCTCAGATGGTACGGTGCAGCTCTATTATGGGGAACCATCGCCATACCGTCTGATTCAGGAAATATATATTCGATTCCGTCCTGGATATAATGGATTTGTGGAATCCGGGGTATGGACGATTGTGATGGAACCGGTAGTGATACGGGATGGCAGAGTGGAGCTGTGGATGTCCGGATCGGAGGTAGTGGGCAGTTCCACCGGATTTATTCGTCCGGCTATAGAAACCACCATGCCCATACCTTCCACCACCTACAAAGTGATATCGGTAGGCGCCTATGATGCCGCTACGAATGCGGTAGCACCTTTTTCAGGCAGAGGCAGAACGGCAGACGGCAGACTGGGCATTGATCTGGTGGCACCGGGGGTGGATATTCAGTGTCCAGCGCCGGGAGGTGGTTATACCTTTCATACAGGAACCTCTATGGCAGCTCCTTTCGTAGCCGGGTCAGCGGCGTTAATGATGGAGTGGGGGATTGTCAGGGGAAATGATCCTTATTTGTATGGGGAGAAAGTGAAGGCGTATCTGATAAATGGGGCCAGAAGGCTGCCGGGGCAGCTGCAGCTGCCGGATATTACGGCGGGGTGGGGAGCGTTGTGTTTGAAGGATAGTCTGCCTTTGTGAAATGGATAGGGAATGGAGAGGGACTATATTCCTCGTAGATAATTTGACACGTCTGCCAGTGCGATGCTAAGATAGAATCGTTTCATAAGAGTGATTCTATTCTGGAATCCCCCATCCCGCTAGGAGGACAAACATTATGAGCGATCGAACAAAAACCATTTTAGGCACTGTCATTTTCCTGGCACTTACGGTAGGAATTATTTATTTTGCTGCAACACAACCATTTATGGTACTGGCGTTGAGTGGATTTATCTTTTTTGGCTGTGGATTACTGGGAATCATAAAGAACGGAATTACAGGATCCTGGGGCTTAATGCTTATGCTGGTATTAGGAGGGGGAATCATGGTTGTTTCCCTTTCTTATGCAGAAGTGCCTTTTGTGGCTGGTATCCGCAGTAATGATCAGATATTACGGAAATTATTTTGTGTTTCCTTTATTGTGGCAGGATTGATTCTCCTGTTGTGTGCCTGTTATGAGGAGAGCTGGAAAAAGAAACACTGCACCTATCCGGTGCAGGCACAGTGTACTGAAGTTAGAGCGGTATGGGGGGTATGGAGCAGAGAAAGGGTTTATGATATCACATGGAAATATTCATATGATGGCAAAGACTATTATTATCAGCCTTCTGAGCGTTCGAATTGGCAAAGGAGATCTTTGCCGGAGGAGGGGGAAGAATATCTGATATGGATTAATCCGTCCAAACCAGAAGAGGCTTTTGTTCCAATAGATCCAAGTCTGAAAGTACAGAAATTCGTGGGGATAGCCTGCATTGCTTTTGGAATCCTTGCGTTCTATTTTGCATTTTATAAGTAAGTATCTCAGGTAATGACAGACCGATTTTTTTGTGATAAAATTATAAGGGTAAGTATTGGAAATTTCTTGGACAGAAGCCAATAATGAACATATTTTAGAGTTTGAGCGTAATTTAGCAGATATCTTGCATGCACATTTGACGAAACCGATGGATGTACCATTATTGTTAGAGATGATGGCATCCATCTGGAACGCATAAGAACGAATAAGGAACGGATGAACAGGGAGGAACGGATATGTACCATTGCCATATTCAATTTTATTATGTTGGATCAGAGGATCCGGTGTGGGAAGTTGTCAAGGGAATTACTCCTCTTGACCATTTTAGTCATGCATTTTCTAACAGTGATAGACCAGATGCGAAGCATGCAGCTGAGGCAGATGTAATTTTGGTCAATATGGAGAATCAGGATGTACTTGAGTCGTTGGAGGAACTGGTGGAGAATAAGACACCAGACTGCCAGCTGATTGTATTGGCGAAACAAGAAGTAATTGCTCAGTGTACAGAATGGATGGCAGAAATAAATGATATCTGGACAATGCCCATGTCGGATGCGGAGATACGTTTCCGTTTCCAGAGATGGCAGCAGTCGTATCGGCAGGAGAAAGAATTCTGGCAGACCAGCCAGTATTTAGAGGCAACCATCAATAATATTCCATCCCTGGTCTGGTACAAGGACAAAGATGGTATTCATGAAAAGGTAAACGATAGTTTCTGTCGTACCGTTAATAAGAAAAAGCAGCAGGTGGAAGGACGCGGGCATGCTTATATCTGGGATGTGGAGCAGGATGATCCGGCCTGCATTGAATCCGAGCAGAAAGTTATGAGTAAACGTAAGACCTATGTCAGTGAAGAAATTATTCAGACCGGACGGGGAGAACGCATTCTGACTACCTATAAATCTCCATTATATGATCTGGATGGAAGCGTGATGGGAACCGTTGGCGTGGGGATTGATATTTCCCAGGAACGGGCGTATGAAGAGGAAATTGTACAAAAGAATGTTACATTGGAGCGGATTTTTACTACTTTGGATTGTGGTGTGATGCGTCATACAGTGGATGGATCCCGTATTATCAGTGTGAATAGGGCAGCATTAAAGATTCTGGGATACGAGTCCCGGGAAGAGCTAGAGAAGGCAGGATTTGCCATGATTGCACCATCCGTTATGGAGGAAGATCAGGAGAAGTTACGGTCTTGTATCAAGCAACTGAAGGAAGAGGGAGACAATGTCAACGTTGAATATCGAGTAAAGCATCAGAATGGAGAGATCCTGCATGTGATGGGGAATGTGAAGCTATTGCAGGAGAATGGGGAATTATTTTACCAGCGTTTTCTATTGGATTGTACTACCCAGAAATTGCGGGAAAAAAGGGAACGGATGGAACATGAAAAGAGACAGATGGAATTGGTGCAGGCATTGAGTATTGATTTTAATCTGGTTTGTTTCTTTGATCTGGATACGGGTAAGGGAAGTTCTCTGCGGGTGGATGACGGCTATCATCTGGAGAATATTTTTAGCGGAGAAATTATGTTGCAAGAGAGTATGGAACAGTATATTCAGACTTTTGTTCTGGAGAGTGATCAGGAGGTATTGCGTCTTGCCTGCTCTGTAGATAATCTAAGGGGAAAACTGGAACAGAAAAGTTCGTATTATGTGAATTACCGTATTTTTCGGGATGGCGAGCTAAAATACTACCAGATGCGGGCAGTACGCACTGGTGTTTGGGAAGAAAACCATGGCATTGTCATTGGATTCCGTAGTGTGGATGAAGAGATCCGCAGTGAAATGGAGCAGAATGCTTTGTTGGAGGAAGCATTGCTGGAAGCGAACAAGGCAAATAAGGCTAAGAGTGTTTTTCTGTCCAATATGTCCCATGATATTCGAACCCCAATGAATGCCATTGTGGGCTTTACCACGTTGGCATTGACTCATCTTAACAACAGTGAGCAGGTAGAGGGGTATCTGAATAAAATTATGACATCGGGAAATCATTTATTAAATCTGATTAATGATGTTTTAGATATGAGCCGGATCGAGAGCGGCAAAATGCAATTAGATGAAAAACCCTGCAATTTATCTGAGATCGTGCATGGTCTGTGCAATATTATACAGGCAGACGCTCGTAAGAAACAGATGGAGCTAAGTGTTGATATTGTGGATGTATGGGATGAAGAGATTCACTGTGATGAACTGCGCTTAAATCAAGTATTGCTGAATTTGCTCAGCAATGCGATTAAATATACTCCAGAAGGTGGCAAAATATATATCAGGGTTACGGAACGACCAGCGGAGCAAGAAGATAGCGCAGAATACGAGTTTTATATTCAGGATAATGGAATTGGCATGAGTGAGGAGTTTGTAGCCCGTATTTTTGATCCATTTGAGAGGGAACAGAATTCCACGATTAATAAGATTCAGGGAACCGGACTGGGGATGGCGATTACCAAAAATATTGTGGAGCTGATGAATGGTACTATTGCGGTTCAGAGTGAACAGGATGTTGGAACAGAGGTGATTTTGAATTTCACATTCCATAAAAATACGGAGGCAAAAGAAGCTCAGATCCTACCGGAATATCAGAATTACAAAGCGTTGGTTGTCAATGGTAATTCCACTACTTGTGACAGCGTAGCCAGTATGTTAAAGCGAATGGGAATGCATGCAGATCAGGCGGTATCTGCACAGGAGGCAATTCAGCAGACGCAGAAGGCTAAGACCCAGGGAGATAGTTACCGTGTCTATGTTATTGACCGGATGCTGCCAGATCAGGATGGAATTGATCTTACCAGACAGATTCGGGAGGAATTGTCAGAGGACAATCCGGTTATTCTTTTGTCTGCCTATGACTGGTCTGGTTTGGAAGAAGATGCCAGAGAGGCTGGGGTTGCTGCATTTTGTAATAAACCGCTGTTTTTCTCAGAAATCAGAAAATCGTTACAGGAGACAGGGGATCAGGAGCAGCCGAAAAATAAATCATCACAGGAGGAAATGGCTGTTACACATGCTGGTCGCATTCTGCTGGCAGAGGATCTGGATCTGAATCAGGAGATTGCAGAGGCGATTCTGACTGAGGCAGGATTTCAGGTGGAGATTGCCGACAATGGTCAGATTGCTGTAGAGATGTTAGAAAACTCAGAATCGGGATATTATCAGCTGATTCTGATGGATATTCAGATGCCTGTAATGAATGGATATGAGGCAACCAAGGCGATACGCAAATTGAAAAATAAGGAATTGGCAGCGGTTCCAATTGTGGCAATGTCAGCCAATGCATTTGAGGAAGATAAGCAGGAGGCACTACAGGCAGGTATGAACGGACATATTGCAAAACCAATTGATGTCAAAGTATTATTTGAAACATTACAGGAAATATTAAGTGATAGATAGAGCATGAGTTGGGCACTCATGCGAGAAAAAATGTAAATGCAGAATGACAATGAGGTGTTTATGGTTATTACGAAGTATTCCCTAATTGGGGCGATCTTACAATATTATCCCTCCGCAGAACAGTGCTTTCGCGAGATGGGAATGAACTGTGTATCCTGCCATATGTCGCCAAGAGAGACTTTAGAGCAGGCATGTCAGGTGCATCAGTGTGATGTAGAAGCATTAATGGAAAAATTAAACCAGCATATTAATGGATCGTAAAAACAAGAAAAGAGGATGACAGAGAAATGAAATACCATACAAGAGATGAGTTAGGACATTTTAATTTTCGGGATGCAGTGGTGGCAGATATGCGGATCCATCCAGGCTGTTTCTATCTGGAACTGGATCAGGTTACGATTGCAGCAGAAAATTCTTGTAATCGGGATATCCGGAATATGCGTACCAATGGTCTGTGTCTGAAATTACAGGATGGAGAGCTTGTTTCCTTTGTCCGGGAAGCCTATCGTGTATATGATGCAGATGGTAATCTGACACAGACAGAGGAGGATGAGTCCATTGATGTGGGGAAGGATGGAACGGTGTTGCAGCAAATGCAAAATGCAACGGTTTATGAAATTACCCAGACAGATGGGATTTATCATATCGAACTGGATGTGGAGGAATATACTTATCATATTGCTGTGAAAGCATCCCATGATGTGGAGGAGTGGGATCGTTTTATGAACCTGGAAGAATAAGTTTTTTCTTTTTCGCATAACATAGCATCAAACAAGTCTATTCAGGTAAGATGATGAAACGGATGCTATATGCCGCAGTGAGCGGAATCATTATATTGATTTTTTTCTTATATCCACAAGTAGTCAGTGCATCGGCAAAAGAGGGATTACTTCTGTGGTTTCAAGTTGTTCTTCCGGCGTTATTGCCCTTTCTGATTCTATCTTCAGTGATTTTGGGACTGGGGATTGATGGCAGTATCAGCCGTTTGGTATCACCTGTATTGACTCGTGTATTTGGAATCTCAAAAGCCGGATGTTATCCGGTGGTGATTGGGATGCTGTCTGGTTATCCTTTGGGCGCAGCCACTGTGGCAGAGATGGTTAGGCGGGAAAAGATTTCCTTAGAAGAGGCACAATACATTCTACATTTTTGTAATAATGCCAGTCCTATGTTTTTGTTACAATTTATCGGTGTCAATTGCCTTGGGCTGAAACAACCGCTGCTGATTCTGGGGATTATTTATCTGGCTGCATGGACCAATGCCTTGTTGGAGCGGCTGTTTCGGCGAAAGTCATTTCAGGGAGAGATGCCATCCATATGGTGTATGCAGCAGAAAGTATCTCTGATTGAATTGCTGGATGATAGTATTTTGCGTGGTTTTACTGTCCTGGCTAAAGTGGGCGGATATATTATTTTGTTTTCCATTCTGGCAGGGGTATTAGAGCAGACTTTACCCTTTCCAGTGTCAGTTCGTGCTGTGATAACTGGTTTGCTGGAGATTACATCCGGTGCCAATCAGATGGTACATATGGCGATCCCGGCACAGCATCGCATGATATTATTATTGGGCTGCAGTGCCTTTGGAGGATGTTCCAGTGTGGCACAGAGTGCCAGTGTGCTAGAAGAAACGGGATTGTCCATACGCAAATATATTTGTGCCAAAAGCCGACAGGCGATTCTGGCAGCAGGGTATACGGCACTGTTGATTTCACTTTTTGGCATGGATGTGTTATCATAGCAGTAAAAAAATATGGAGGTTTGGAGATCAGATGGAACGAAAAAATGCATGGAAAGAATATACGAAAAAAGAGCGGAAAGAGCTGGAAAAGGTGAATGCAGCTTATCGTGAATTTTTATCGGTGGGGAAAACAGAGCGGGAATGTGTGGTGGAAATTGTGAGACAGGCAGAGGAAGCCGGCTATGTTTCTCTGGAAACCGTA
>CAMWKN010000007.1 GCA_947174825.1 uncultured Clostridium sp. | reverse complement strand
ATAATATACTATATATCAATAATATTGTCAATAGAAAAATAGCATACTCGCTCTAATATTTTGCACATATATGTCATTTTGTTTATTCATCGCAACTTGACTCTTCTGAATTTTGGTTAGGTGGTTTTCTTTGTATAGGTGTACGGATTCCATCTATATGCTCAAATAAATCTCCTTTAATTATGGAATGCATTGAATCTAAAATAAAATCAACGCCTTCTCGTCTAGCCTGTTTTGCGGCAGGGACAAAGTCACTATCTCCCGAAATCAATATAATTTGATTTACTTGATGCTTAAATGCTAAAGAAGAAATGTCAACACCGATTCGCATATCAACACCCTTCTGCTCAATATTTAGAACAAGATCTTTTTGTGTCAATTGTTGGATAGTTCTTTTCCCCATCAGTAAATCTTTAGTTGCAGATACTGATAAGTGGTAAGCAACTTGTGATTCAGATAAACACCCCAATCTTAAGGCAAATTTTCTTTGATGTTTCAATTCGTCCAAAAAAGCATTCATCCAAGAAAACTCTTCGGATTTCTTAAGATGTTCATTCGCATTTTTCAAGGGATTGAAGATATTTTTATCTGACGGAGGGCAATCATAATAAAAAATGCGGTATAGATAGCGTTGTTCATGCTTATCATATAAATGCCGATAGCAATATTCGCTCAATTCTTTGGCTCTTTCTGATGGTGATTTTTCACCAAACAATGTTTTTGCACGTTTCCTATAGAATCCACCATCAATAAGGATAGCCGTTTTAATTTGGTGTTTATTTGCATTGTTTTTCTCATTATTATTCATATAGGTTCTCCTAAAGCAAAATGCCCAAGGCATCGTCTACTCCCTTATATTGGGAAGACATAGCCAAGGGCATGTTTAACATGTGTAATTACACTTTTATATTATATGCCCAAAGTTGATTTGTCAATACATAAAAGTAAAAAAAGTTTTGAAAAAAAGTAAAAAAGTAAAATGATTTGTTATATCAAATAAGGTTCCTTATTTTTCCTCATAAATTTTAGCAGCAGATATAATAAGCTCTTTATAATCATACAAATTTACCAGATCAGCAATGTAATAACGGGTAAAGTTCTTTGTTTTAGCCTTCCATCAAGGCGATTGTGTCTCTGTAATCTTTTGCTACAGGAATTTTGGTAAATGATACGGTGCTATCATAATTTTCCTCAACATATTCTGCAATTTCATCAATGGTAATACGAAAAAATTCCTTACAAGGATTTATCTTATTTACTCTGTATGAGTTAAAATGGTTATGTAGCTTCGTTTCAAGATCTGGTGCATTTTCGCTGAATATCATTGCATGGACATCAAATTCGAAAGGAACGGAAGCACTGCTTAGTTCTTTGATGCGATCCATAGGTTCCAAGCGTCGAGTCATTCCAATCTTGAAAATATTCTCGCCAAACGAACCAATATTTGATATGACATATACAAAGCCAGCCTTTGCATTCTCTTGTCGATTGAGTACATCTTCCTTCTCAGCTTCCAATTTTTTTATCTTTGCTTCCAATTCTGCAATTTTATCAGCATATAACTGTTTTTCGACTTCGCTGTCGGTTTTTTGCAGGTACTTCATCAACTTAGATACTTCGTTATTAAATGGTTTCTCATCTTTTTCAAGTTGCTGTTGTTTTTTCTCTAATTCTTTGCGGACCTTTTCTTCTTCTATCATCTGTTCTTTTATAGCACGCTGGATTTCTTTTTCCTCTGCCTTTTTTTGCTCATAATTATAAAGGAGAGTTAATTCCTTTAGCTTGATTTCAAGCATGGCTTGCGTGAGTTGAATTCCATCTACCACAAATATTTTATTGATTGCTTCAAAGGATTTTGTGATTTTATTACGCAGAGAATCAATATTCTTAATAGAAACAGATAGAATACTATTATCACATTCTGCATTATAGCAACGCAGTATCTGGTTGGAGTTATCATTTATTTCTTTTTTGCTGGAAGACGTAGCATTGATAAAAAGAGCAGCTCCATTTTTAACCATTTCCTTTTCTTCCTGTTTCAAAAGAGCAATTGATTTTTGCATTCCTCAAATGTCAGGGAGTCATATGAGGAATAATCAAGACTAAGAGCAATTTCTTCTTTTTGAAGATCTTCCGAAAGCTGATCAAATTCTTTTTGTAACTGTTGTTTCGATGATTGTAAAGATTTAATTTCTGATTGTACGTGGTTGATTTCATTTTCCTTGTTTTGAATTGCCAGATCTAAGGAATGGATCATACCATATTTCGCATTTATTTTTTTCTTTATCATTTGCATTATGAAAAGAACGATACCGATTAATAATTAAAAGAGATTTCTTCTGCAGATACATGCCAATCACGAAGGTAAGAAGAATTCTCCGGATGATGGGATAGCTGACAAGCAGTCAGTGCATATATTGATTGTGAAAGGAGTTGATGACTTTATGAAAGATCAGTATTTCGATCCGGTTACATACCAAATAGACAATTTCATGGTCAAGGTCTATCATCCGATCTTAACGGATGAAGAGCGTGCCAGGAGGCAACAGTCTCTGGAACGAGCTATGGCGAGATTCATGAGGGATGCCCTGGATAGAGAGAAAAAATGCAAATCATCATAATGCAGATAAATGGCAATAGAAATGTTCTGGAGGATTGTAAAGGTGCTCTAGGAATATGCTATCTGTGTGGCAGACTGGCAGGATATACGCCCTTTGGTATGATGGCTTCATTGGAATGGCATCATGTACTTAAGGAAATTCTGGATCGTAAACATGGTAATAAATATGGTCTGAAAGTTAGGTTGCATGCATTGGCATGCTATCGTGGGAGAACAGGGAGTGTCAATAAGAATTTCCAGGTATACAGGGAGATGGTGGCAGCAGGGCAAAAAACATAAGAAAAAGAACATTGCAACCAGGAAGATTTTATGAGGATCTTTCGGAAGAATTATTTTTAAGACTAAGCAAAAGCGGATAGCCACGTACTTTATGTAGGCAGGACACCTATTTATCCTGCCGGGAATTAGAAACGGGATAGCCATTTCCTTGAGAATCTGTAGTAATTTCATTTAAATGTTCGTCTTTGGTTTTAGATTTCTTTTTATAAGGTCTGCTGCTTTCCCATACGCCATTTGGAATGGTGTGGATCGGTTTATCGCTTTCTGCTTGTTTCATAGTTTTTCCTCCTAATTAGTCAATTTATATTGAGAATAGTGTAACCAGAAGATAAAAAAATATGTGCAAGGGATAAAGCGTGCTTTCGCATTACAAGATTGGTGCAACATGCTAGATAAGATCCTGCAGGCAGTAGAACGATTACGGGAAGTGCAGATTGAAAATATGCTGGCGATGGATCTGATTAAGCGTTTTAACTATGAAATTGTGCTGATCTATTGTGATCTACCTTATATGCTGAAAACTCGATACGGAAAACGGTACTGCAGTGAGGTGGATGATAATGCCCATGAAAGTTACTACTTCGACACAAGGGAGCGGTACTGATAAGTGGCTATGTCAAAAAATTGTACCGGAAAATGTTGACAGGATGGACCAGGTGTGAAACTATGGCATATTCACAGGTGCGTTCCAGGAAAAGAGAAGTCCTGTGGATAAATTTTAATCCGCATATACGGCAGATGCATATTGACGATTACGTAGAGAATTAAGTAGTTATCGTGGTTTCATAATCCATTTATTATCGTATGGAAAGTATGTCAAATTAATCTCTGTCAGATAACCGTCAAGAGCAGCAGTACATTCATATCGGACTAGGTGTGTCATTTTTTCGCAAAAATGAACAGAGTGGATCCGAATAACTTGATCTCCGTACTGAAAGTACAAAGGCTGTACTCCGCCTTTCGTGCTGAATGACGCAATTACTGGGACAATATAATTTGGATCCTGGTCAATGTTAGAGTCTGGATCGGTTGATGGGACATAGTAAGCCATGACAGTTCTCCTTTCATGAGATGGTAATTGTATTATAAAAACAGGTGTTCGGTGAATCAATGATCAAAATATGGAAAAGAAGTAGTTATATATGGCAAAAACAAAGAGATTGGATTTTTTGAGGAAGATGTGCCTGTTTTACATAATCATTTCCAGCATGGGTGCGCTAATTCTTCTGTACCTGAATTGCTAACAAAATTGCTCCAAATAGGTATAACTGAAAATATGTAGTTATTTTTATTAGAATCAGTAAACCATGTGAAATTAGAGGTTGTTTTATGTGGCAAAGCAGTCTATAGTATTTTTATATGGGAGTAAATAAACGAAAGCGTATTAAATGCAGACAGGTAAATAATAATGTGGAAAATTCATTTTTCATACGGCACTTTGTTTTCATGCGTTGCCTGATGCAAAGCGGCATATACAAAAAGTGCAACGCAGAAAGGAGAAATTTATGACGGAATTAAATGAGTTGGACTCAACCTGTGGTGTTCCTGATGAGGAATTAACAAAACGATTCCATGAAGCAGTACGGATAGATAACGAAATTAAAAAGATAAAAGGTGTATCTATAGCAAAATTTGATAAAGAAAAGAAGCAGCCTTATCTGGAATATCCAGACGGAAGGAGAGAGTATGCCTAATTTTATTAGAAAGCCGGAAATAATTGTTTTTGCAGATCCGAATGGCAGTGGAAAAACGACCATTACGAAATTAGCAAAGACAATAGAACCCTATATCAATGCGGATGATATTAAGAAAGTAACCTTATGTGGTGATATGGATGCGGCGATTAAGGCAGATCAACTGAGAAATCAGTTGATAGAGCAAAATGAGAGCTTTACTTTTGAAACGGTTCTTTCTACAGAGCGTAACCTGTTATTGTTGAAAAAAGCAAAGGACAAAGGATATTTTATACGCTGCATTTATGTATTAACGAGTAATCCCAAAATAAATGTATTGCGTGTCAAGTCTCGTTTTGCTTTAGGTGGTCATGATGTCCCGGAGGACAAAATCCTGTCGAGATACAGCAAAGCATTAAATGATTCCCAGCCTTCTGGATATTTGCGATGTTTGCCATATTTACGATAATACAGATGATGCGTATCGGATATTTAAAAAGCGAAAGGATGAATTTTTTTATTGGGAGTCTGAATTTTGGAATAAAGCTCAAATTCAGGAATTAGTTGGCATAGAATTATAAGCCTATAATAGGATAAGGTTTTAGTCAAAAATACCACCGTCCATGATTCTGAAGACAGGATTATGGATGGTCTTTCTTTTTTTACCATTCCTAGCACCGCCTCCGGCGTTAGTCTGCCCGAACTTCACAGATCACTTGTGCCTGTACGACACAGACAAGGAAAATAAAAGTTCCCTTTGCCAACCGCTTCCGGGGGGGGAGCCCTTTTTTCATTGAAACACTTATCACAAGATGCTGTATGCCCATTTTGTGTTCAAAACTGGTCAGACAAAGATTTATGGTATTATCAGAGGAATAAATCGACCTGCCAGTGGGTAATAACTGGTCTCGGAGCGGGTAATGATTGGTTTCCCTGCGGACATATGAAATTGTAATTTAATAGTAGTCTGCAACCAAAAACACTGACACAGTCTGTGGGACAGAAAACATCATCCGAATATCCCTCACAGATTTTTTTATGTCAAAAGAGATAAATACCGACACACTTCCACACCAGAACCGGCTGTGCCGAAATCTGTCTTTACAGGTGTGAAAACAGGTATCCTGCATCAATTTCAACAGCGTGTCATCTGTGACGCACCTGCATGATAAAACCACGCAAATGAGATGAAAATTATTTGTGATAATTATTTAATACCATTATATATAATTTCACCCATGAGGAAAGTCAAAAATAATTTTTATGCTTATCATTTTTGCCATTTTCAATTCTTGACAGGGCAGATATATTGATTTGATTTTGAAGTGTATGGTAACAGAACCGCTCTTGCGATTCTTTCCGGCTTTTGCGCATGGCTTTTACTCTGGAACCGATGTTGTTGTAAAGCAGTTCTGTGAAATTTAGCATAGGATACCCCTCCTTCTATTGCTATTATACCGCATAAAATGTGTGAGTCAATAAAACTTGGTTGAAAAATAAATATAATCCAACCAAAATCACAAAGGCACATCTTCTGATTGCTGTTAAAATGAAAGACAGAAAATGACCTGCATATAATATAAAAAGCAGGTATGGGAGGATTTGTCATGAAGGAAGAAAATTCTGACAGAGGGGCTACATACATTGACAATAATCAGATACCAATAGAAGTAAGCTGTTCTTTTTATGATGTTCTGAAAAGGGGAATTTACAAAGAATTACATCGAAGAAAAATGCTATCCGATGGGCAACTTTGCATTTTACTGAAAACGAAGTGACATAAGCGGAGGTAGTACAAATGGAAAATAAATTGCGAGTTGCGGCATATGCAAGAGTATCTACGGAAAAAGATGATCAAGCCAATTCTTTAGCCAGTCAGAAAACTTATTTTGCAAATTACATCAGCAATCAAAGTAATATGGAATTGAGCAAAGTATATTTTGATGAGGGAATCAGTGGAACGCAGACGAGAAAGCGTGTCGGATTCAATCAAATGATACAGGATGCTCTTGGTGGAAAATTCAATTTGATTCTGACCAAAGAGGTTTCCCGTTTTGCAAGAAATACGGTTGATACCCTTTCCTATACCAGAAAGCTGAAAGAGGCAGGCGTCGGTGTGATATTTACGATTGACAATATTGACACCCGTGACAGTGATGGTGAATTGCGTCTGACCATTATGGCTAGTCTGGCGCAGGAGGAAAGCAGGAAAACCTCGGAGCGTGTAAAGTGGGGGCAGCAAAGGCGCATGGAGCAGGGCGTGGTCTTTGGCAGGGATATGCTTGGCTATACAGTTAAAAATGGTATTCTTTCCATCAATCCGGAAGAAGTCCCTGTTGTCAAAGCCATTTTTCACAAGTATACAAATGAGGGGAAGGGTACGCACGTTATCGCCAGAGAGCTCATAGAGGAAGGTCTTAGACCGAAACATATTTCTCTGTGGTCGAATACAGTAATTCTCCGAGTTCTGAGAAATGAAAAGTATGTGGGGGATTTATGTCAGAAAAAGACATTTACGCCGGATTATCTGACGCATAAAAAGAAGTATAACCGTGGTGACGAAGAAAAAATTTACCTAAAGGATCATCATGAGGCTATCATTGACCGTGATTTGTGGGACCGGACACAAGCGGAGCTAAAACGACGTTCCCCATCTGCCGCTCAGAAATCGAGACATAGTAACCGCTACTGGTGCAGTGGCAAAATCTGCTGCGGGGAATGTGACAGTCGCTTTGTTAGCAGAACAAAGAAATTGACTGCAGGTACTTATAAGGCATGGCGGTGTTATCGGGCTGCAAATCATGGCATATTAAAAATGGATGCAGACGGAAAGGAGATTGGCTGTAACAATAATTCCATCAATGAAAGGGCATTGCTTGCCTGTATGAAATATTGTGTCAATCTCATATGCCAAAATCGGAAACAACTGCGCAGGGAAATTTTTTCCGATATCCAAGCCGTGTGTGGAGAACAGGTTGCGACAATAGATGAAGATAAAATCTTACAGAAAATTGACGCAATTGAGGAAAAGAAACGGAAATCCTTTGACGCCATGCTGGAGGGAATGCTTACGAAAGAGGACTTGAAAAAGCAGACAGAATGGTATGATGATGAGCTTTCCCACCTGCAATCTCTGATTGCAGAAAATGAACAAAACAATAAGCAGTATAACAGACAAAAGGAACAAGTGGACGATTTGGAGAAAACACTGGATGAAATTTTGTCCTTTGGTGAGGAAAATGAAATGCTGTATCGTGAGATATTAGAGAAAATTGTCGTTTGCCGGGAATCCGAACGGGGCTGCAATCGTCTTGTCGTGTGGCTCAAATCCTTACCCTTTGGCATACGTTTGAGAATCAAATCCACAGGTAGGGGAGAGGAATATCATACGGAAATACTGAAGTCAGAATTTGTAGCATAAATCTATGTGCGGTGTTTTTAAGGAGACTTGAAGATACCGCATTATTTGAGGATAAGAGGATGTTTTTCTTATAGTAATTCTTTGGAATAGATGATATACTGAATTAAAATACAGTACAGATTTGGGAGAGATACAATTTGGATAGAAATGTAAATATTATAGAAGATCTGAATGGGAATAAGATAGTTGTTATTCATGATATTCGATTTAAAGGGAAACGCAGTATAGACTGGGATGATGTAAAAGAGTATTTGAAAGCATATGTGGGAGAATTTTATGAGATAGCAGATACAAAGGACATTGTATATATTGGGAATGATTTACCCAATGAATACACAGGCTCAAATTATACATATGCTTTGAAAGGTACAGTTGCGAAAGCAAAAGCCAATGCATCACAAGGCATACCAGAAATGCTTGAGATTGCTGTAGGAAAACATTTTCGAGAAAATAGTAAGAAAAAGCATGTAGAAAATGCAGCTTATGGTTGGTATCGTTACGATTCTCGTTTTGCTTTGCCAGTATATGGGGAACAGGGAGAGGTGGATAGATATAATGTGTTTCATGCCTCAATGTTGATTCGACATGCCGAGGATGGCAAAATGTATCTTTATGATATTATTGACATAAAAAAAGAAACGGGCAACCCGCTTAAACCCTAAGGCGTGCACGGCACAAAACCCATTTCTTCTTTGAAATCATATTATTATAGAAAAGTTTTTTTGTCAAGAAAAAACTGCGATTGATTTACGCAACTTCAACACCAATGCACTCATATTGTGTCTATAATGCAACACAGGGATCTTTATAAAGCACATCATTTTTTCGATTAACCCATTGAGTGGAGGCATCCATAGCGATACGGCATGCTTCCGTCTGGTCGAGAGCATTCAACATGACAAAATCGTGAATTGTTCCTTGAATTTGTATTGCGGTCACGTCCACACCTGCACAGCGAAGTTTTTCCCCGAAGGCTTCTCCTTCACTGCGCAAAACATCTGCCTGACCGTTGATAATCATTGTATCGGGAAGATGACTGAGACATTCTATGATGGCACATAAAGGGGAAGCTGTAATTTGCCTGCGATCTGATATACGGGGTGCATATTGCTGCCAAAACCATTGCATTCCGGCGCGATACAGATAATAATTGGTTGCAAACTGACAGTAGGAAGGTGTATTAAAGCATGCATTAGTTACAGGATAATATAAAAGAAGTTTTTGTATTTTGGGTCCGCAACGCATTACCGTCATGAGCGACATTGCAATAGCCATATTTCCGCCAACGCTGTCTCCAGCAACGGTTAATGTTTTCCAGTCAATATCAGAATAACAGTCACCCAATAATTCAGGGAGAGAAGAAAGGATGCAAAAGCACTGCTCAATGGCTTTGGGATATTTAGCTTCTGGCGCGCGGGAATATTCTGGAAAAATAATTAGTGAATTAGTTCGGGCTGCAAGTTCTCTGACAAGTTTTTCATGAGTATGAAAGCTGCCAAATACCCAGCCTGCACCATGAATGTAGAAAATTACATTTCGGATGGTTTCTGCTGTTTGAGGCGTGGCAAAATAAACAGGAATAGTCCCCCATCCGCCGGTGTTGATCTGACGGGCACAGATATTTGCGGGATATTTGTAAACCGGAGTGCTTTGGGCATCTTCCAGTTTTTGACGTCCTTCTTCAGGTGGTATCTGAAAAATCAATGGAGGTATTGAGTTTTGATTACATACTTCTTCAGCAGCAGGCTCCAATACAACACATCGTTTCATAAACACTCCATTTCTGCAAAGAGAATTGAATTTTTCTTTGCAATTGATTTTGCTTCATTGCTCTTATTAAGTTATGCGGGAATGGCATGAGAAGTTACAAATGGGAAGATACTTATGATGTGTTCTTAACGATACATAGCCAATGGACAGGAAAATTTGTTGTTTTTTCTTTACGAGAAAGATAAAAACAGATAAAATAATAGAGAACTTTTGCATTGATTATTGACAGAGAGATAAAAGAGGAAAGCCATATGGATAAGAGTGTTTATATAATTACTGATTTGGATGGGAGTAAAATTGCAATTATCAATGATGTAGATTCCAATCCCGCAGGAGAATTGACTGGGAACAGGTTGAGGAATATCTAAAAGAATACATTGGAACTTATTTTGAAATTGCTGAAACATCAGAAAAAGTATATATTGGTTCTGATTTTCTGGATGAGTTTAGTCATTCCAATGATACAAAAAAGTTAAAGGGTGCTAATATGAAAGCAAAAGCCAATATTACAACAGCTATCGGAGAAATGATTCAGATTGCGACAGACAAAAAAGAATATCCGGATTATAATGCAAAACATGGCTCAAAAGCAAAGTATGGATGGTACAGGTATAATACCCGTTTTGGACTTCCGGTTTATGGAGTGGATGGAAATTTGGAACGATATAATATTTTTACAACAAGGATGTTAGTTCGATGCGATGAAGATGGGAAATTATATCTGTACGACCTTGTGAGAACAAAAAAAGAAACGAGCAAACCGCATGAGCCATAAGCTGTACGGTAGTAAACTTCGTTTCTCTGCTATAAAGATTAGCATGGCAGATGGGATTTGTCAAGATTTTTGTTGAAAACCATGTGGTAAAAAAGAAATTCTCTACCCTCAAAACCCCTGTTTCTCGAGATAATCTCCCAGAGGAAGAATGGCAAAAGATATGGGGCAGCAAAGAAATAAAATGATTAGTCTATCAGAACGGAGGTCATAAAAAATGAAGAAAAAAGATAATGCAAGGATCGGAAGTAACATAGTGGAAATAGAATATGGAGGGGCCATTGATTATTCCGAACAGTTTTTCCAAGCGGTAAAAAACAAGAAAAATCTGTCGCACGAAGATATCATTAATATTCAGAAATCATCGGTAGGAAAAGTTAAAGGTGGTTTTCAAAAGGCTTATTACAATATAGGTCTTAGCTATAAAGGGCAGATTGAGAAAAAGAACGATAAGTACATTTGTTTTCAAAG
This sequence comes from uncultured Clostridium sp., assembly GCA_947174825.1. Next base: position 2,250 of record CAMWKN010000007.1, on the reverse strand, counting down.
AATTTTTATTGAGGGAATGTATCCTGATGGATTGTGTTTTGATGATAAGGAACAGCATGTCTGGATGGATATTGATGGCTTTGAGAACTACAAAGTAGGGGATTGCCTAGAATTTTGGGCAGAAGTATACCCATATCTCAAAACAGGAAATGGAAAAGTTATAGATTTTGGACTGAGAAATCCAAGTGATATACATATTATCAAAAAGTATGAATTGCCAACGAATGAGGAACTGATACAGCAGTCTTTGCATGAAATCATATGTGAGACCTGTTTTATGTCAGAGCAATGTAATGGTACTTACTGTATTATGAAATGATTCTCTAAACCCCCCATCCCCCGGGACAATCTTCATACGCAACTTCACCACTGATACACCTATATCCGTCAGTGTACCTGCAGCAATGCGGTTTTCCATGGAATAACGCTGGGACAAATAGCGCATGGACGCGCCGATTTCACCGTCTGGACCGCCATATTGGGAGATGATTACCATCGCTGCTTTTGGATCGCATCGTGTGATGTTTACTGGATATTCCAGTCTTTTTTCATAATTCCACATATTTCATTGCATCCTTTCTAATATTCACAGTTTTCCCAAGGTAATGGTTCCATGCCCCAGGTCCATTCACAGTTGGCATCCACACCGTCTAACAGGAGTGGAGCGAATTTCTTTTGGTAAATTTTTAATGCGGCTTTTCTTGCCTGCTTCATCTCATTAAAGTAAGCGATTGCTTCCCGATCAGTTGGATGGGTATCCAGAAACAGGACAGTGTCATACATGCTGAAACTAACATGATTCAAGTAGTTGAGCAATTGATTTTTATTCATGCTCATAAGCTGCTGATCGTTTGAACTGCTACATCCATTATTTTCCGGCATGTTCCCTGGATGTCCACAACCGTTGTTTGTTGACCTGTTTTCAGAGCGTCCGCAACTATTGTTCATAGTCATGTTCTCAGAACGCCCACAACTGTTGTTCATAGTCATGTTTTCGGAGCGTCCACAGCTGTTATTCATTGACTGGTTTCTGGAGCACCCGAAGCCATTGTTCATTGACTGGTTTCCGGAACGTTCACAGCCATTATTCATAGACATGTTTTCAGAACGTCCGCAACTATTGTTCATTGGCATATTTCCTGGACGATTGCAGTTGCCGCGGTTTGTGTCATGATCCGAATGGCATCCATTGTTGCCATCCACGTTTTGTCTTTGGCACATGGATCCCTGATCCCGTTGATTCATGCTGCCACGGTTGATACACCCCATGCTATTCCGATTCATCATATTAGGATTCATGACATACCTCCTTTCCGGTACTGAAAACCTTTTGGTATACAACCATAAAATGGCAGATCTAGACAAGGAAATATAGTACCTCTGCCTAGTGCTTTATCTGGTGAATAGATCTGATCCTGATTCCATTGCTGGATCGGAACATATCCCATACCTACAGGCATACCCTGTAGGGGATCTTTTTTGATACAAGGCTGGTCAGGGCAGGAATTACCCATGCCGCAGCCCATTCCATTTCTGTTATTCATCGTAAGATTCCTTTCCTAAATAGTAACGGAAATGATTATGACTATGATGCGGATATATTGATAGTCATAATTTTCCGTGTTAATTCATATATATGTAAATTGGTCAATTATGTTCCTATTTGGCATGAATTGCTTGACCATATGTAAAAGTAATGGGAATATAGTGATAACTGTTTGGTATTTGCATAGAATATAAAGAAGTTGTACCAAAACGCAAAAGGGGGTATAGTGCCAATGAATCATATCGATCGTTCGCAATATATAAAGAATAATAGAAAACAGCCAGCGAAAAATATTGGTAAAGTACATATTTTATCAAGAATTATGGCATTGGTCGTTCTGGTTACTTTTGCAGGGATTTTCTTTCAGTATTATCAGCATGGGGATGGACAGATAAGACATCGCAAAGTATTAGACAGCAGAACGCAGGAACAGTCCAGACAAGATTTTGATGCTTTGATGATGCAGATTTTTCGCAATGAAGTCATGTCGGACAGCCTGACATTGAATTATATGGTGAAAAATCCACAGACCTATGGGCTGTCAGAAACGACACCATCATTGGGACACTATTCTCTGCAGAAAATGCAGGAAGATTTAGCTATTTCTGAAAATTGGATTGCATCTATGGAAAGTTTTGATTACGATAAGCTCAGTGAAGACCAGAAACTAAGTTATGATATAATTTATACGGTATTAAAGCAGA
>CAMWKN010000006.1 GCA_947174825.1 uncultured Clostridium sp. | reverse complement strand
CTCCTGGAATGACCAGAAATGCTCCCTTGACGAAATTATGGACGAATATCAATTAGAAAAAACAAAGGATGAAGATTATGGCTATATCCACTGTGACCTCCCGTCCCAACAGGACAACCGCATCAAATTCCTGCCAAACACGGATGCCAACCGCAAGGCAGTTTGTACCGATTTCAATCTTGCAGTATACGCCTTGAATGCATACTATGACTTTTTATCACAGGAACAATACCAGAATAACGATGATGAAGATAAGCTGCTGGGTACCCATTTTGCCATTTCTGATCTGAATGCAGATGGAATCCCAGAACTCCTAATCAGCGAGGACTTTAATGAGTTGTCTATTAATGAATATTATACTTATGAAAACGGAACAGTTACGGAAATAAAAGGACCTGTCGAGGGAGCAGGCTATCCTCAGGCTGGTAGTCTTTATACACTGCCCCACAGAGCTTCCTATGTATTTTTCAGAGGCGGTCCACACAGAAATTCCTATATGCCATATATACTTGTAGAATACACACTGGATATGGAAAAACACCAAATTGGTATGATTAACAGTGCCAGATGGGATGAATGTGATTCGGGTAAATCCTGGGATATAGCAGAATGTAATTTGAATGAGAAAAAGTGCTCCATTGACGAATTAATAGATCAATATTCCATGAAAAGGGTAATAACCGATGAAGACTGGCCGCTATATAGATTTCCAGAGGAGAATTACATCGAATTACTGCCAAATACGGAGGACAATCACAAAGCAATTATTACAGGATCGGTTTCTGATAGTGATACAAATGCCACAGAGTCCGATAATTAATATTACCTCTGGAAAGGAAACCGACACATGAAGAATAGAATCAAGAAAACAAAATATGGCTGTACACATAAAGGACCTCCTTTCAGCGCCAATATTTATGCTGATGCATTTGTGCTGATCGCCTTGTTGCTCATAGTGTTGTAACGATTTTCCAAACCGTGGAAATGTTAATCGAAACCGCCAATCTTCTAATTCATCTATAACATTAGTATCGTCTTTTTACTAGGATGATATTCGATATTCTAACGCTGATTCTACCTCACATTTCTGACAAAATCAAATTGCAAATACTATTAATCCAATGTATAATGAGCATATTCCGCAAAATAATTAGGAGTTCATAAACAACACTATCACGGAGGGATTTCATATGAGAAAAATATGGGGAACACTTTTATTGACTGCACTATCACTAACTCTATCAGCATGCGGCAATATGGCATCGACCGAATCGAATGAATCAGCCAAAATTGCCAGCGGCAGTGCTGTCCAGGTTTCTGATCCTCGCAAAGAGGCTTTACAGGCATATTATGATGTTTTATCACAAGAAAAATATCAAAATGAAGATGCAGAGGGCATAGATACCTATTTTTCCATTTCCGACCTGAACACCGACGGAATCCCAGAACTCCTGATCCATAGCACTGCAAGTGTAATGGACTTTGAGGAATATTATACCTATGAGAACGGAACGGCTATAAAGTTAGAGGGATCTGTAGGCGAAAGCTATTGCAGAGATATTGGAAAACTTTATACGCTGCCATCCAGAAATACCTATGCGTTTTTTCTGGAAAATCCGTTAGGAGGTAATGATGGAAAGTACCATTATGATTATTACCTAACGGAATATGCGATAGAAAACCATCAGATCCATATAATTAATGATGTCTTTTGGCAAACAGAAATATCTGACACAAAAACAGATGTCATAGAATGCAGCCGGAATGACCAAAAATGCTCCATTGACGAAATTATGAACGAATATCCAATAGAAAAGAGCAAATATGATAGTGCAACCATCTACTATGAGCTTTCATCCCAAGAGGTCAGCCGCATCAAGTTCCTGCCAAACTCTAGTGTTATGCGCAAGACAGTTTGTATTGATGATTCTAATCCCGCAGCATACGCCTTGAAGGCCTACTATAATCTCTTATCCGGGGAAGAATACCAGAATAACAATAAGGAAGATATCATAATGGGTACCCATTTTGCCATTTCCGATCTAAATGCAGATGGAATCCCGGAACTCCTGATTAGTAGCGACAGTAACGTACTGTCTCTTCATGAATTTTATACTTATGAATATGATAAAAGCGAGGTAATGAAAATTGAAATACCAGACGATGTGGAGCTTTGCCCGGCATTTGGCTTTCTCTATCCACTGCCATCCAGAAACAGCTTTGCCTATTTCCGAGGCGGTCCGGCATATGATGAGAAAGACGGAAATGGCTATATGCCATATACTCTGATTGAATATAAGATAGAAAATTGTCAAATCAGTATGGTGAATGATGTCTTTTGGCAAATATGCAGCTCCGGTCCCAAAGCAGGCACCATAGAATTTACTCTAAATAAACAAAAATGCTCTGCTGAAGAAATCATAAACCAATATCCATTAGAGGAAGTCAAGGACGAAGATGGAGAAATCAGCTATCATCTGGAGGGAAACTCCATCGAATTGCTGCCAAATACGGAAAAGAACCGCAAAGCTATTATTACAGAATCGATTTCTGATAGTGATGCTAATGACTCAGAGTCCGAAAACGAATCAGTAAAGTCAAATACCTCGCAGCAAGATACGGAACAAGATTAATCTTATCTGACAATTTACCAACGAGGTTCCTCGTGAGGGCAGGTTCCCTGCCCTCGCAATGCTCTTGCCTCCACGAAACAACCACATTTCCCACAGATGCCCTCACGAAGACTGTCACATTGTTTACAGATCTCTAAACGTCTCTCATATTCCTCTTCTGTCGCCCTGATTTCCTCATCAAAACGATCCAGATATCGTTTCAGACTCTGATAAGTCTCCGTCTCATCCATATCCCGCAACAAGCAGCGAATACATGGTTTTCTATTTTGTTCCATTATACTCCTCTTTGCCATACTTCCAGACATGCCACCATTTGCTACGCACGCAATCAACGAAAAATGCGAAAGCATTTTTCCAGTGTGTTAGTAACTCTTCGACGAAATGCCCTTTTGCATTTCGTCGATTTTAGAGTTTCTTACACACTTCTAACTGGACACGTAATACGCATTACCGAACAAGCCGGCAACAGCACCACCGCCTGATGCCCTTCCCAGGTTTCTTCTTTTTGTTCCTGCGTGACATTTTCCGGCTCTTCAAACGTATTATGTGCATGGACTTCACCTGTCAACAATGCAATCTCAGCCTGTCCGGCAAACTCCTGACCAAGTGGCAAGCAGATCGTCACGCTATAGTCTTCCTGCAGCGATGCATTGGATAAGGTAATCGTGACTTGTTTCTCCTCTCCATCCCCAGACACAGAGACAGATTCCGATAATACTGGCACTTCCACTCCATCTGCCCCATCCATTTCCTGATCCATGACACTATCCACCAGGGTGGCTCCCTGATGATTTTGAAACATATCAAACACTTCATAGGTAGGCGTTTTGATCATCTGCATTCCTTCAGTGAGAATCATCGCCTGCAATACATTAACCACCTGAGCAATATTTGCCATGATGATTCTGTCACTGTGCTGATTAAAGAGATTCAGATTAATGGCGGCAACAATGGCATCCCGCATGGTATTCTGCTGATACAAAAATCCTGGATTCGTTCCTGGCTCTACATCATACCAGGTACCCCATTCATCCACAATCAACCCTACCTTTTGTTTCGGGTCATGGTAATCCATTATTTTCAAATGTCTGGATACAATCTCTTCCATTTTCAACGTTTGCCGGATCGTCTGATAATATTCTTTCTCATCAAACTCCGTTGCACTGCCCTTGTGTTCCCAGTCCCCAGTAGGCAGTGTATAATAATGCAGACTAACCGCCTTGGTATGGTCTTTGAGCAATGGCATAATCACATCTGTCCAATGATAATCGTCTGCATTGGGACCACAGGCAACAGGAAACAGGACATTACCACTCATATCCCGGCAAAAAGTCCGGAATCTCCGATAAGTGTCCGCATAATATTCTGGACGCATGGAACCACCGCAGCCCCAACTCTCATTTCCCACACCCAGATATTTTAGTTTCCATGGCTTTTCCCTGCCATTATTTTTTCTCTGCACCGTAAGCTCTGACTCGCCATCAAAGGTCATATATTCAATCCAGTCTGCTGCTTCCTGCACCGTACCGCTGCCCATATTCAAGGCAATGTATGGTTCACACCCGATTTGATCGCACAGCTCCATAAATTCATGGGTTCCAAAATGATTTGTCTCCACCACACCGCCCCAGTTTTTATTGACAATGGATTTTCTATCTTCTTTCGGTCCTATTCCGTCTTTCCAATGGTATTCGTCAGCAAAGCAACCGCCTGGCCACCGCAGTACCGGCAGCTTGACTTTTCGCAGTGCTTCCACCACATCTGTCCGCATCCCATTCTTATTTGGAACTTTGGAGTCTTCCCCCACATAAACTCCCTCATAAATACATCTGCCTAAATGCTCCGAAAACTGTCCGTAAATTTCCGGTGCAATCCGGCTCTTTGTCCGCTCAGTATCTATTTTTAATCTTACTTTTTTCAATGTTTTTTCCTCCTATCCAATCTGTCCAATACTTTTATTCTGTTTCTGGAACCTTCTTCCGTCTCTTTACCGTCAAGATAATACCTCCAATCAAAACGATGAGTGCTGTCAGAATACAGAGGCAGCCCCCAAATAAATCATTACTACGCAACGCATCCACCCCATAGACCGACAACAAAACGATGATTCCAACATAAAGTACCAGAAATACAATCAAGGCAAGAATCCGAAAAAACATGGGTACTTTTTTGGAAGTTCCAATCTTAAGGGTAAGATCCAAAGTCCCCTCGAAAAATAGATCATAAAATAATTCAAATACAAATCCCATATGTATCCCTCCCCTGCGCCATGCTTTACAACCCAAGAACATGAATCAAATTGCTATTCTGATAAATTCATGGTAACATATGCATTTCAATAGCGCAAGGATTGATCTACTTGTGGTTTTTATTGTATGATTTAGTATATAATAAGATTTGTATATACAATAGAAATGATAAATGCTATAATAAAATTGTTACTGCCCCTATACTGGTAACAGGAAGGGGGTGCTGACATGGATATATTAATTTCCTTTTATCTCTCTGTTGTGGCGAGTGTAGTTGCCTACTACATAAGCAAGTGGTTAGATGGAGATGACAAGCAGTAACTAACCCAATCAGAATAGCTCACTGTGACGAGCAAGACCCCCCAGTAGTTGCCGCTACTGGGGGGTCAATTTTGTGCCAACATGGACACTAATTTCCTTTTGCCTATTGGCATTATAACATATGCAGAACAAGCCTGCAAGTATGCAAAACCGCTTCTCGCCGATTTTGAAGCCATATTCCCCATCTCCTTATTAGTTCAATAATACCCTTATTCCATTACACCCCAAACTCTACAATCGGAAATTCCAAAGACAGTACAAATCCCTGTCCATATTCTGACTCAGCTACAATCTCAATATTCAAATTCTGAGCCATTTGTTTTGCCAGATACAATCCCACTCCGGTAGCTTTTCGTTTTCTTTCATCCGTATCCCCCGTAAAACCCCGGTCAAACAGAAACGGCAAATCTGCCTGTTTCACTCCAATTCCGTTATCCGCTATATGAAGCAGTATTTTATTCTTTTGCTGATCAAAACCACCTGTGATTTCCAAACGTTTTTCCGACTTGCTTTCATCCTGATATTTGCAGGCATTACCAACTGCCTGTTCCAATATAAAGAGAAGTCCTTTCCGATCTGTCACGACATCAGCTTCCGTGACCTTGCAAATGACATGTATTTTCTGCTCTGCCAGCACGGTTTCATATTGCTCCAGAATTTCCTGACAACATTTCTGCAGAGACGTCTTCTCCAGACAATAGTCCTGGTAACCCGCTTTCAATCTGGCATAATACAATATCTGGGTGACATATTCCGAGATCTGATTTTTCACGTACAGCATTCTCTGATATAGCATCGGAGACATTTCCTCACGACGATTATCCAATAGTAAAGTCATTAAGGACAAAGGCACTTTAATCTCATGCGCCCAGGTCTCTACATAATCTTCGTATTCCTCCCGCAGCAAATATTCTGCCTGCCATTCTTCTTCCTTTTCCCGCAGCTCTTTGACAATCTGCAACAACTGTTCTCCTTCCCGCAAAGGCAGTTCCGCCAACAACATTGGTTCCAACTGCTTTTCCAGATGTTCCAGATAATCTTGCACCAACTGTCTTCGCCGTTCCTCTCTGCGAACAATACCACCCACAGCTACTCCAAATACTCCTAATGAAACTATGATAAACAGCCCAATCAGCACCCAAAAACTTCTCTCATCCGCCAACCACAAGAAAAAACCAAACAATAGATCAGAGAGTAACAACAGAATCAAAAAGAAACGATATTCCGCACACATTTTCCACACTCTGATAAATCTTTTAGACACCTTTAAGCTTTTTTCATCAATCTCCTGATCGGATGGCATTTTCTTATCCATTGCAATACACCCGTTTTCCTTCCATTCACACAATTGTTCTGTGGTATAAATATTGGGATTAATCACTCCCGATAGATCATCAGCGCCCAGCGCCGGACAACACACAACTATTTTTTTGTCTCCTCATATCCGAAGACAATACCCCACACCTCGGATGGTCTCCACCCGCTGATCCAAGCCGACTTTTTTCAAGGTGTGGCGTAGTCTTGTCATATTAACCTGTAACGCATTTTCATCAACATATTCTGTAGTTCCCCAGAGTGCCTGAAATAAAGTTTTCTTGGTTACGACTTCTCCCCGGTGCAGCATCAGCTCTTCCAAAATCCTGCCCTCGTTTTCTGATAAAACCAGAGATTGGTCATCTGCATACAGGGCATAGGTCTGATGATCCAATAAAAATCCATTTCCATCCAACAGATTTTCCCTGCCTGCAAACCGTTTCAGCAAATTCTCCACTCTGGCTAACAGCCTGGAGGCGTGGCAGGGTTTCGTCAGGTATTCATCTGCTCCCAGCTGTAACGCATGGAGTTCATCCCTCAACTGATCCTGTGATGTCAAGACCAATATCGGTATCGATGACTGCTGCTTGACCTGACGACAAATATCAAATCCATTCATTCCCGGAAGGTTTAAATCCAGCAGAATCAATCCGGCATCTTCTGCTAAAATATCGGCTACCGTCTGGGAAAATCGGGTAATGCAATGTACGGGATATCCCGCCTTCTGAAAAATATCCGTCAGCTCCTCCCGCATAAAAGCATCGTCTTCCACAATTACAATCTTTTTCACCCAAAAACCTCATTCTTTCATAATTCCCAACAAATTCTGGCTACTGTATCGCATCACCATTTTCATATAAATACATTCTATCACAGATAAAACAATGATACTAGCCGCTGCAATAAGTACTAACAGCATTCCATTGCCTTGTAAGGAAGAGGGCAGAAGACCGGCAAAAAGAGAATACACTCCAAAAATACTGCTGATGGCAGCAATGCCAATCGGCACACCAAAATACCACTTAATCTGCCGTTTTGCCGAATCGCAGACCGCCTCGTAGGTACTGCCCAGGCAAAGTAAGGTATGGTAGCGTTTTCTGGATTTCTTTTCCTGCATCAGATATTGCAGGCTGATAACGGTGTTGGCAATCAGCAAAAAGATCAGTGCCAGATAAATAGTCAGATAACTGGCGGCTACAATATAAAACAACTGTCTCCCCATATTCTGTAAATAATTTTCAAATTCCAGACCAGTTTTCCGAAAATAATTATTTCCCTCCGTAATCGCCTGCATTAACCCCTTCTCCTCAATCCGCTCTTTGGATAAATAAGCATTCCAATAGGTCGTAATATTATCTGGATCTGCATATTCCATAAATTGCTGATCCGGCAGAATGATACCAAAGCCAATGGTAATGCTGCGGTCAACCACAATATCTTCCGAACATACCCCTTTGATTTGATATGATTTACCGTCAATTTTTACTGATGGATCATATTGTAACAATTGTTTAAAGATCTGCTCTATTTTCCCTTCATAGATTTGCGGATCAATATAGATATATAATTCATCGGATTGCAGGGCAAGAGACGAAGCCCCTTTTTTCTGGTATAGTGTATTGATGCTAGATAACGCAATTAAATAGGGAGACTCCTCGTAAAGATATCTTTCCGCATATGGCATCAGATCCTTTTTCAGATGTCTGGCGGCCTCCCGCAACCCGTCTGCATCAAATTCATGGAGAATCACATCTGTATCCTCTCCCATCATTTCCCTGCTAGGCATATGCGCTACTGAAACCGCTGCCCAGTCTGCAATCAATGCTTTCGTCTCCTCTGCTTTTATCAATTCCGCAATCTGCTGTCCCGATTCTGCATCATATTCTTCAAAGGTATAATCTATACTATGCCGGCTGCCATTTTGCAGATTAACCGCCGCAACAGCAATGCCATAACTCATACAGGAAATAGCAATCAGAACCAACAGAGAAGAAACGGTCAGAGAACCGGATCGTAAAAAAACATTTTCCTGCAGCTGACGGAAGGTAAATACATGAAGCCGTTCCCTGCCACGACGTTTTAAAAAAAATGAACGATTTCCTTTCGTTTTATTGCCAGTGCCATGACGGATCACTTTCGTAAATATCGCACAAAATCCTTTCATGAGCAAAAAGGTTCCCACCGTTCCCAGGACAAGCATAGCCCCGAAATGAGATAATTTCATCCAGGCAGTCCCTTTGATTGCCATGCCATACGCAATGGTGACTAAAATAATCCCAAAAACCAGCAACACAAAGGAACGTTTCTCATGAATAATTTTCTGTTTTTCCTCCTGGGTATCATGCATTAAATGGTAGGGACTCCGCTTTACCATTCTGGCACTCAAGATCACATTGGCAATCAATTTAATTCCCAGAAATCCTAGTACAGTCAATCCTGCTGCTGGCAAGGAAAAAGTAAACTGGTGTCCTATAATACCCATACCAATTAATTTGGCAGTAACCAGACTGATGATCTCTGACAAAAACACGGCAGCTGGCAGCCCGATAAGCAATGCCATCGTTCCATTATATAAATCCTCCACCATCAACCATAGAAACAGACGGCTGCGGCGCATTCCCAACATAAACAGAAGTCCGTATTCATGACTTCTCCGCTCCAACTGATATCTCTCTGCAAAATAGATTAGAAAGAAGATCAAAAACAAAGAAAAACCATACGCACCTGTAATCAGACCCAACAGACGATTAACAGCGTCACTTTCCATCTGTTTTAGGAAAATCATGACATCCTGTTTTTCCAGTGACAAAATCACATAAAAAGCCAAAATGGCAATTACCAAAGAGACAAAATAAATCCGATTTTCTTTTCGATTTTTCCGGCTTCCAAAAAGGGAAGATACTTTAGTAAACATTTGCACTCCCCCCTCCCAGCTGCGCTAACACCGCAATGATCCGCTCATAAAAATCCCGCTGGTTTTCTTCGGAAAAGTTCCGACGAAGCTCATGAAAAATCTTTCCATCCTGAATAAAGAGGATACGGGAACAATAACTTGCCGCATTGGCATCATGGGTAACCATCATAATCGTGGTATGCTGGGTCTGATTCAGTCCTGCCAGTTTATCCATCAGACTTCTGGCATTCTTGCTATCCAACGCCCCGGTTGGTTCATCTGCCAGAATCAACTCTGGTTTCAGGATCATTGCTCTGGCTGCCGCCACTCTCTGCTTCTGCCCGCCTGACATTTGCACCGGAAATTTATCCAGTACCGATGTAATTTCCAGATACCCGGCAAGCTGTTCCAAACGCTCTGCCTCCCCATCTCCAGCAGTTCTGTGAATCTCCATCGGCAACATAATATTCTCTCTGCCCGTCAGATTATCTAACAATTCAAACTCCTGAAACAGGTAACCGATCTGGTTTCCCCGATAGCCAGCCAGTTTTTTTCCCTTAAAACTGCTGATATCTTCCCCGTTAAGCAAAATTCTGCCGTCAGTGGGAGTAATCATTGTGGCAATACAGTTTAACAATGTGGTCTTACCAGAACCACTACTGCCCATAATTCCCAGAAATTCCCCCTCAAGCACACTACATGACAGACCATTCAAAGCCTTTGTCGTATTTTCTTTCTTACCGTATTCTTTATAAAGAGATTCCACTTCTAATATTTTCTTCTGCGGATTCATTTCCATACTGCAACCTCCTGTCCTTATCAGCAGTGGATCTGGTGCAACATCTGTAGGCATTAACTATCTACAGAATATTGTACGAATCTGCTGCCATACAATTTTCAACATTTTCCATGCCGGCTAATTGTATTATAAGGAAAGTTGCATCAAAATAACACTTACATCTGTTGTAAGGTTGAAGTAACCCCGTATCCGAATATCATTTTAAGCCCCATAAAAATACTCTGCCGCAAACTGCGTTTTCGTCACATTAAAATCCTTCTCCAATGGATAGATAAAATAAGAATTATCCAATGTGGACAGCACGAAGCACTGCCCATTCCCCCGATAATCATACTCCGTATGAATAGAAATCATAGATGCCGATGCAAAGCTTAGCTGCTTTTCCTTTCCATCCTCATAATCTGTAAAGGTAAGCACAAATTCCTTCTTATTATGAGTAATATGCCCCTCCCCACAGTCAATAAAATTTCTGGCGTTGGGAAGCGCCTCAACCCGTACCCGCATATCCAGCGTATACTCTCCCCGACCAATTTCCTGTTCTACCATGTTTCTCTCCCACTCATACCACGTCGGAATATAGATTTCTTCCCCTGTCTGGTCTTCCACCAAGGTCCCATACTCATTCATTGTCCAGCCCTTACCGCAGCTGCTGCAAAAAATACGATCCCCTTTTGACTGCATGCTGTACTCTTTCCTGCAATGATGGCACTGATACAAAGGCATATGTAGTCCCTCTGCCCGTTTTTCATATGTAATTTTCATTCCGGTATCCCGTTGGTACTGATACTCATCAAAAGACAACAAAGCAGATATTTTGTCATGAATAGTTTCCACAGACATTTCCTTGACATCCTCCGCCGTCAAAGCATAGGTCATATCTGCCTGCAATCTTGCCTCTTTTCTATTGGTCAGATTCCAGATAGGTGACTGTAGATAATTTCCCTTCATATTTAAGGTAACCACCGGCACTTTTAAAAACTTAATCAGCTTGGCAACCGATAGGGGAATCCTGGAAGAAGTTCCCACATTGGCATACCTTGCCTCAGGATACAAAACCAATATCCCCTTCCGATCCAGTACCCTTTTAATATTCTTAATCAACGCCAGATCATCTACAAACTTTCTGGTTCCCAGACATCCCGCCTGTCTGAAAAGCCATTCACCGTAGTATTCAAATCCCTCTAATTCCGATATATAGTTCGCCCTATATGGAAATAATGCCAGTGGCGTCACATAAAAATCAGTGAAAGATTGATGTGTCCCTAACACCAGATAAGGCGGTTTAATCCCCCGTTTATCAGACTTCACAATCTTTAATTTTGCAGGCAGTGTAATCAGAAAACTACCCAGCCAGATCACCGGCATGGCGATGAGATTCTGTTTCGGCGGTTTTTTTTTGCGATCAAAAGGTTTCTTATCCGGGCTGGCAAAAGTATCTTTTCTCATATATCTTCGGATACCCGGTATCTTATAAAGCAGATAATACAACAGTCCTGTCCCTAAAAGGGAACAACCTGTTGGCGTTAAATGAAAGAAAAAACTATTGTGAATTTCGCCAGTTACCGGATTATAAATTAATAAGGATATCACAATCCCCACCACCAGACACACCAAACCGATGATATTGAAACCACCCGTATATTGATACGCATTATGTCCCGGTATCTCATAGGCACTATAAAAATCCATCTTCTGTTTTCTAATAAAGAAGAAATCCACAAAGAGCAACGCCGCCAACGGTGCATATACACAGGCGCTAATGGTCAGAAATGCCCCGAAATATTCCACAATCTTGCCCCATACGCAGAGCAGTCCCACATAAAGTCCCAGCACTAACACCAGGATCCGATAGTCCACTTTCTTGAAGGTAGACTTTAACATAACACCATAGATATAGGAGCCTACCGCCTGGGTTCCAATGTTGGCAAATGCCACCAGCAAGAGGGAGGTCAGCCCCAATGCCGGAATTGACAAGGTCGCCATCATCACCGTCGGATCATCAATCATTTGACCAGTTACATACTCCATGGCAATTGCCATAACAGCACCTACTACCACAAAGAAAGAACCTGCCAATCCCTGTCCCAATACTCCGGCATAATAACCTGCCTTCTCCTTTTTACACAATCTCGGTATCTCTGCCATACCACCCACTAACGTAATTACAAAAGCGAAATTTGCCTCAATGGATAAAATATAAGGAATAATGGAATCGGAGTAGCCCGTATTCTTAGGTTTATAATTCCAGATCGCCTCTACCGGCACAGAAGTAAATCCCACAATAACTACAATCACACCTACCGCCAGCAATGCCGGAACTAGTATTCTAGTCGTCCATGTAATGGTCTTTACGCCCCGATAGGCAATGAAAGTTCCCAGAATTACGCAGCAAAGCGCCAGCACCAAATGACTGCCTGCCGGAAGATTTATGTGAAACAATGCCATCAACGATCTCATGGAAGAGGCAAACAAATCGCAACACACAGCATACCATGGAAAATTAATCACAATAATCACAATGGTCATAACCTTGACGCCTTTGGTTCCAAACACACTCCTAAGCCATATCCAAATATCAATGCCATAACGCACGGATAGGATAACCGGCAACTGATAGATCATCAGCATTAAAATTGCCCCAAAAAATGCCCCGATCAGCAATTGCTTAAATCCCACCAGCGTAGCCAGATAGGAACCCTGGGTGTAACTCCAGGTGGCAATGCAGTATCCCGACAGAACCAGCAAGGCATCCATAAATCCATAGACTTTTTCCTTGGGCGCTACCGGCAGTATCCCCAAATACGCTTCTTTTTCAATCTCTTCATTTGTATTTTTCATTTCCCTATTCCCCTCCCATTCCATTTATCATTCGTACCTATTCTTTCAAAAATAGCGTGATAGTTTGCAAATTTATCTGCACATCTAAGCTTTGCCTTCGCATAAATTAATCAGACACTCAATGCCTGTCATGACCCTAGAAATCCTCCAGCCACCACAATACACAGACAAACAATCGTAATTACAATTGCCTGGATATAATCTCCTTTGCTAAATATGCCAGACATATCCGATGACGGATTCTGAGAGCTAATCATTTCAATCCGCTCCAACAACACTTGATCTGCCGCCCCTTTGTCCTGGCCCTCTCTCTGCTCTCCCATCTGTTTTCTCCTCCTCTGTTTTATTATAGCCTTGAAATTCTACTATCTCAGCATCGTATATCTAATTGCATCTATGGCATCTCTTAACATACCAACACAACTAATCCTTAAATGTATACAAGCATATTTTTCTCTATATAATATTATATGCTGTATAGTATCATTTTTACATACTATACAGCATATAATAT
>CAMWKN010000005.1 GCA_947174825.1 uncultured Clostridium sp. | reverse complement strand
GTCCAAGCACTTCTATGGCATCTCCTACCTGCATCTGAGAAAACTCTTTTGTCCCTGCTCCTGCCACCCGGTATACCAGACGCAATTTTGCAGTTTCAGAATCAATCTCACAGATACTGATAGGACGAGGCAAAAGCCTGCTGCCATCTCTGGAATATAAAGAAACAAATTGTCCCGCTTTCGCCATCGCTGCCATATTATAATCCTGAAGAAATTGCAGCCACATACTGTAAATGCCATCTGTAATACATTCCTGACTGGCAATGACTGCCTGTACTTTTCGCTTCTCTGCCATGGGTGTTCCTCCTTATTTTTGCATTAAAAGATAGCCTTCATTTGATTGCTCCATTGATGTCATCTATCATATCAATCACTGCCTGGCGGGAGGCATCCGCATAATGCTCCGCACCAAATTTCGCATATTTCTCCTGCTGATAAGCACAGATAATCCCTCGGGAAGAATTCACAATCGCTCCCAGACCATCCTCATTAAAATACGGAGCCAGATCCGCTGCCGTTCCACCCTGAGCGCCATATCCTGGCACCAGAATATAGGCTTTTGGCATGACTTTCCGGAGAACTTTTCCCATCTCCGGATAGGTAGCGCCAACCACACAGCCTACTGCACTGTAGCCACAGCTCCCCATACACTCTGCTCCCCATTCATTGACTTTCTCTGCCACCAGTTCATACAATGGTTTGCCATCAATCAGACGATCCTGGAATTCTCCACTGGATGGGTTAGAGGTTTTGACCAGAAGAAAAATCCCCTTATTCTCCTCCTGACAAACTTTCAGAAATGGCTTTACTCCATCCGAACCAAAATAAGGATTCACGGTCACAAAATCGGCACAAAAACCAGCATAAGTATAACTTCCCACTGTCACACTTCCCAAATGGGCTGTGGCATAGGCAGCGGAGGTAGAACCAATATCCCCCCGCTTGGCATCGGTAATCACAACCAATCCCTTTTCCTTGCAGTAATCCACTGTTTTTTCAAAAGCCTCCATCCCCGGAATGCCAAACTGCTCATACATGGCAATCTGTGGTTTCACTGCCGGAATCAAATCATAAACCGCATCCACAATTCCTTTATTATACTGCCAGATCGCCTCCGCTGCTCCCACCAGGGTCTCACCATACTCCGCAAAAGCCTTCTGACAAATCTGCTCCGGAATGTAGGAAAGCATGGGATCCAATCCTACTACCACCGGGGCATCCTTTTTCTGAATCTGCTTTACTAATTGATCAATCATGTCTCAATCTCCTCATTTTCAATATTTCTTTATATATATCACTTTCCTATCGGCTATCGATACGAAGAATTCGCAAAGCGAATTCTTCCAGAGCGAGTAGGTTTGCAATAGTAAACATACTATTGCAAACCGTAGATGTTCTTCTATTGTTGCAACGCAACAATTAGATGTGCCCAAACGCACATCGTCGACTTTAGAACATCTCCTCACTCTTATTTACCATAATGCACATGCAATAGTTCATGTGCCCGATCATGCAACATACCGTTTTCATACAGATTCAACAGCGTTGGATTTTCCTCGGCACGCTTCACAATAGCAGATTTATCTGCCTTGTACATACCATTTGCCCTCTCCTGTTTCACTGCCTGATAACCAAATGGCTGACCCGCTCCTCCGATACATCCGTATGGACATGCCATTACTTCCACGAAGTCCAGTTTCTCCTCGCTACGCTGCAGTTTTTCAATGAGCTCCTCGGCATTTCCCAGACCGTTAACCACGCCCACTCGGAGTGTCTTGCCACCAATTTCCACTTCAGCGATCTTGGTTCCCTCCAATCCACGGATACCAGAATATTCGATTTCCCGTAGGGCTTCGTTATTCTTCTCTGCCACATGGCGCAGTGCTGCCTCCATCACACCACCGGTCACACCAAAGATCACACCAGCACCGGAACTAATGGAGAACGGCATATCCGGAGCACCAGGCTCGATCTCATTAAACTGGATTCCCAGCTCTTTAATCATGGCGATCAGTTCTTTCGTCGTAATCACATAGTCCACATCCGGCACATTGTCCCTGCGGAATTCCTCCCGACTGGCTTCGTATTTCTTTGCCACACAAGGCATAACAGCTACCGACACCGTTTCAATTCCCGCTTCCTGATCTGCCGGCTTATAGTATTCCTTTAACACCGCGCCAAACATCTCCATCGGGGATTTACAGGTGGAAATATATGGTAACAGCTCCGGATGTTTGGTCTCCACAAAACGGATCCATGCCGGACAGCATGAGGTAAACAGTGGCATAGAATTACCCAAAGGATATTTCTTCTCCCCATTTTCCAATTTATAAACCAGTTCCTCTGCCTCTTCCTTTACCGTAAGGTCTGCGCCAAAACTGGTGTCAAAAACCGTATCAAAGCCCAGCATCCGCAGTGCCGTAAAGATTTTTCCCACACTGTTTTTGCCAGGAGCCAGTCCAAACTCTTCTCCCACAGCCACCCGGACAGCCGGTGCAATCTGTACCACCACTCTCTTATCTGGGGCATAAAGGGCATTCCAAACTCCCTTGAGATCATTCTTGATGGTGATGGCAGCCGTCGGACAGACAGCGGCACATTGTCCACAGTTAACACAGTCCGTCTCAGCAATCTTGCGGTTAAATGCCGGACTTACCACCATATTTGCTCCACGATGGGCAAAATCAATGGCTCCTACATGCTGTACCTCATTACACATCCGGACACAGTCGCCGCAGAGAATACATTTGCTAGGATCTCTGACAATGGATAGAGAGGAATTATCAATACATCTCTCCGGATGAGTGTTCGGGAATCTTACATCCGTCAAATGGAAACGGGATGCCAGCATCTGCAGACGGCAGTTTCCATTCTTGTCACAGGTGGTACAATCTCTGCAATGGGACGCCAGCAGCAGCTCCAATATCATCTTCCGATGCTGATGCAGCTTGGATGTATTGGTTTTGATAACCATTTTATCTTTGGGTGGTGTGGAACAGGAGGCAATAATCCCACCTCTCTCATCTTCCACCACACACATACGACAGGCTCCATAGATTGACATATCTGAATAATAACAGAAAGTCGGAACATGAATGCCTGCTTTATGTATTACCTGCAATATATTTTTTTCATCGGTAAATTCCGTTCTAATCCCGTCAATTACCATGTATTTTTTGGTTGTATTTGTACTCATTGCACGATCCTCCTTTCTCTTATTCCTCTACAACGGCTCCAAAGCTGCAACCGTCTTTACATGCGCCACATTTAATACATTTTGCCGGATCAATCACATGAGGCTCTTTGACCTTGCCAGAGATTGCCCCTACCGGGCACATTCTGGCACATTTGGTACATCCACGACACAGTTCCGGATCAATTCGTAATGTCATCAATGCCTTGCACTGCCCTGCCGGACATTTTTTCTCCACCACATGGGCAATATATTCTTCCCGGAAATATTTCAGGGTACTGATCACCGGAGAGGCAGCAGTTTTGCCCAAACCACAGAGAGCCGTAGCCGAAATGGTGTCAGCCAGCTTTTCCAGCAGCTCAATATGCTCCATGGTACCTCTGCCTTCGGTAATATCCGTCAGCAGCTCCAACATTCGTTTGGTTCCTTCTCTACATGGAACGCATTTACCGCAGGACTCATTCTGGGTAAAGTTCATAAAGAACCTTGCCACCTCTACCATACAACTCTTGTCATTCATGACCACCAGACCACCAGATCCGATCATAGCCCCCACTTTTTTCAGGGAATCAAAATCCAGCTGCATATCCAAATGATCTTCGGTGGCACTGATACACAGGCATCCACCGGACGGACCACCGATCTGCACCGCCTTGAAGTCTCCCCCTTTGACACCGCCACCGATATCAAAGATTACTTCTCGTAGTGTTGTTCCCATCGGCACCTCAATCAGTCCCGTATTCTGGACATTACCGGTCAAGGCAAATGCCTTGGTACCATGATTCTTATCCGGTCCATATCCCTTGTACCACTCTGCACCATTCAGTATGATCGGTGGCACATTACAGAATGTCTCTACGTTATTTAAAACGGTCGGTTTATCAAACAGACCATGCTCTACCGTACGTGGTGGTTTCACTCGTGGCATACCACGGTTTCCTTCGATAGAAGTAGTCAGCGCACTACCCTCGCCACAAACAAAAGCACCGGCGCCCTGGCTGATATGTAAGTCAAAATCAAAACCGGATCCCAGAATATTCTCTCCTAGCAATCCCCGGTCTAATGCTTTATCAATTGCCTTTTGTAATCGTTCCACCGCCAACGGATATTCAGCACGGACGTAAATATAACCGTGATGCGCCTGAGTGGCAATGGCGGCGATCAACATTCCCTCGATCACTCTGTGAGGTTCTCCCTCCATCATGGAACGATCCATGAAGGCACCCGGATCGCCCTCGTCACCATTACAGACAACATAGCGTTCTTTTTCTGGCTGGTTCAATACCTGCTGCCATTTTCTTCCCGCAGGGAAGCCACCGCCACCACGTCCTCGCAGGGAAGCTTCACTGATTTCATCCACGATCTCCTGTGGCGTCATGTCAAACAATGCCTTTGCCACTGCACTGTATCCTCCCAGCGCAATGTATTCCGCAATGCTCTCTGCATTGATCCGACCGCAGTATTCCAGTGCAATTCGCGTCTGTTTTTTATAAAATGGAATATCTTCCTGTTTCACATAAGACTTTAAGGTATGATCCTGATAAACCAGATGTTCTACCACCTCATCATGAATAATACTTTTCTCGATAATTTCCTCGCAATCCTCTACTTTCACCTTGACATAAAGCCATCCCATAGGATCAATGCGAAGCAAAGGCCCCATCTCACAGAAGCCATGGCAGCCGCTTTTTTTCAGTCCTACACTCTCATCATGAGGTTCTTTTTCCAAAAGCACAGCACAGCGCAATCCCTTTTCCTCAATGATTTCCTTCATCCGATCATAGATCTGCAGCGAACCGCCTGCCACACATCCGGTTCCGGCACAAATCAGAATCTGCTTTTTCTGGCTGTTTAAGGACGCTTTATATTCTTTCTGCTTTGCAATCAGCTCTTCTCTGGTATTAATTCTCACCGTTCGCTTCCTCCTTTAACGTCTGTATCAATTCTCTTGCCTTCTCCGGTGTCATAGCCGGATGAACGTGGTCATTGACGGTACAGACTGGTGCCAGTCCACATGCTCCCAAGCAGGAAACCGTCTCCACCGTAAACAGCATATCATCTGTGGTGGTCTTTTCCTCGCTCACTCCCAAAGTTTTCCGGAATTCTTCCAGTATCGGAACAGAATGACGGACATGGCATGCCGTGCCGTCACAGATTTTAATGACATACTTTCCTTTCGGCTCCAATGAAAAGTTTTCATAGAATGTAGCAACCCCATAAATTTTGGCTTCACTCAGCTTTAGTTTCTTGGCAATATAACACAATGCCTCCTCCGGCAGATACCGGTATACCTTTTGAATATCCTGCATAATTGCAATCAATAAGGTACTGTTGTAGTCATGTGCCTGCAGGATTTCATCCAGCCTGGCAATTTCCTGATGTGTCAATCTTCCTTCTCCTTTCTGTCACAGATGCCATTATTTCAGAAATTGCATCTATGTGTTTATCCTTGTTGTTCTCTGGTCTCAATAACTTCCAATATATCTATTCTACCATATCTCTGGTACAAAGGCTAGATATCATACACCACTTCTCCCTTCACCATGGTCTTTTCCACTCTGCCATAAACCCGCTTGCCATCAAAGGGTGTATTTTTTCCCTTGGATACAAATGTGCTGCTGTCAATGGTATATTCCGTTTCCAGCTCGGCAATTACCAGATCTGCCGCACTTCCCTCTGCCAGGGTTCCTTTCGGGATGCTCAGCACCTTCGCCGGGTTCACACTCATCTTTTCCACCAATCCAGATAAAGTCAAATATCCTCCACGCACTAACTGGGTATAGGCTAAGGCAAAAGAAGTTTCCAGTCCCACAATACCAAATGGTGCTTTTAGCATGGACTGGTCTTTTTCCTCAGCT
This sequence comes from uncultured Clostridium sp., assembly GCA_947174825.1. The sequence continues at coordinate 8,337 of CAMWKN010000005.1, read as the reverse complement.
CCATGGGGTGCATGATCGGTGGATATCACATCCATAATCCCATCTGCCAATCCTTTCTGTAACGCCTGTACATCTGCTTTACTGCGCAGGGGCGGATTCATTTTGAATCGTCCATGATCCTCCGTAATCTCATCATCTGACATGGTAAAATGATGCGGGCATACCTCTGCCGTTACTGGCAGTCCCTGTTTCTTTGCCAGTTCCACCAAAGCCACACTATCTGCCGTAGAACAATGACATAAATGCAGCTGGCATCCCGTCTCCTTTGCCATAAAGATATCCCTTGCCACAATCACATCCTCTACTGCATTGGTAATGCCCGGCAAACCCAATTCTTCCGCTTTCTGCCCGGCATTCATCACGCCACCATCCACCAGCGGTTTGTCCTCACAGTGAGAAAACATAGGCAGTCCTACCTCTGCTGCCGCCTGTAATCCATGCCGAAATACCAGAGTATCCATCACGGATTTTCCATCTTCACTGAGCGCTACTGCTCCTGCCTCTTTCATTCCAGCAATGTCAGCCAGCTGCTGTCCTTCCTGTCCTAGAGTAACAGCACCTATGGGCAAGATATTTACCGGAGCATCCTTTGCCCGTTCCATCAAATCCCGAACACGTTCTGGACTGTCGATCACCGGATTGGTATTCGGCATCGGACAGATCGTGGTAACACCGCCTCTTGCTGCCGCCTGTGCTCCGGTCATAACCGTTTCCTTGTATTCAAACCCTGGCTCCCGCAAATGCACATGCAAGTCAATAAAACCAGGCATTACAACCCGCCCTGTGGCATCTATCAGCTCTGCCGTATCATCCTCAATATGCTCTGCCACTTTCAATACCTTGCCTTGATCCACCAGCAGATCCCGCATAGCATCCATTCCATTTGCCGGATCCACCAATCTACCACCTTGTATTAAATATCTGCTCATAATCGACTCCTTTATATTCCTGTAATAAGAGAAAAGGGACATCTGCCAACAATACCGGCAAATGCCCCATAACCCTTAAAAAATCTCTGCATTCTCTAGATCTTCTAACATCTTATTGTTATTAATCCATTCGTCAAAATCCGATGGTAAAATCCATTTGGCATCACGTAAATCCTCAGACAACTGCACGCCGTCTTCCTCCATATCCGTCAGACACAGATATGCCAGTCCCAAGTTACATTCTGATCCAATCATAAAAGTCCATGTATATAATACATGATCCACTACGGTAATCAGACCAGTCTGTTCCTGTACAATACGAACCACAGCCGCATCCGGAGATTCACCAAACTCTGCTTCCCCATCCACAAACTCCCATTGATAAGGCTCAATGATATTGTCATCATACCATTTCTCAACTATGAGATACCGGTCATCCCGTTTCACAATTCCTTTTACCAGAATACGATAACGTTCCATTAGTTACCCCCTATTCTCTTGCAATATTATTTTCAGTCCATCAATATCTTGTTTTAACTCTTATTTGGCTTTAATGTATTCCTTTGCCGTCAACAACTCTGCTGTCAATACAGCTCCACCTGCGGCACCACGTACCGTATTGTGAGATAAGCCCACAAACTTATAATCAAATACTGTGTCTTCACGCAGACGTCCCATGGACACACCAAATCCATTTTCATAATTAACATCCTGAGATACCTGTGGACGATCATCCTCTTCACGATATTGGATAAACTGTTTCGGTGCACTTGGCAGGTTCAACTCCTGCGGCAAGCCCCGGAACTCCTTCCATGCCTTTAAGATCTGCTCTTTCGTCGGCTTCTTGCCCTCCTGGAATGTCACAAAGACAGCAGCCGTATGTCCATCCAATACAGGAACACGGATACACTGCGTAGTAATCACCGGACCATCCGCTTTCACCACTTCACCGTTTTCCACATGTCCCCAGATTCGCAGCGGTTCCTGCTCACTTTTCTCTTCTTCACCGCCAATGAAAGGAATAATATTATGTTCCATCTCTGGCCAGTCCTTAAAGTTCTTACCAGCACCTGAGATCGCCTGATAAGTGGTAGCCACCACAGTCTCAGGCTCAAAGCCCGCCATCTTCAAAGCATGCAATGCCGGTGTATAACTCTGGATAGAACAATTTGGCTTGACAGCGATAAAACCTCTGGTTGTTCCCAGACGCTTCTTCTGGGATTCAATAACTTCTAAATGCTCCGGATTCAACTCCGGCACCACCATCGGTACATCCGGTGTCCATCGATGGGCACTATTATTGGATACCACTGGTGTCTCTGTCTTAGCATACTCCTCTTCAATCTTTTTTATTTCTTCTTTGGTCATATCCACAGCACTGAATACAAAATCCACGGAAGATGCAACCGCAGCCACGTCACTGACGTCCTGAACCACGATTTTCTTGACTTTCTCCGGCATTGGAGTCAGCATTTTCCAACGTCCTCCAATAGCTTCCTCATAGGTTTTGCCTGCGCTGCGTGGACTTGCCGCAATGGTTACCACCTCAAACCAAGGATGATTCTCTAACAGAGAAATAAATCTCTGCCCTACCATACCTGTACCACCCAGGATACCCACTTTTAACTTCTTATCCATAGCTTCCTCCAATGTTCCATTCTCACCGGATCATCCGGCTCTATTCATTGCCATTCGAATGATAATACCAAAATCGTATTCCTGAGTTCCATTCGAAAAGCAAATATAGGCATATAGTACACTATTCCCATCAATAAGTCAATTTTCGAACTGTAAATAAACAATAACTAATTTAGACAACTTGTTCCATTCCTTTATTCACAGTTCCTTATGAAAATAATTTCACACCATCTTCCTGACCATAAACAGCAAAGCCATCATACCCATCCGACTCCAGGCGATTCAAAAACTTACCCAGTTTCTTTGGTCTGGCAATTACCGATACCAGATACTCCTGCCGCAATTCCTCAGCATAGGCAAGCGCCTGTGCATAAGTATCTGTATCATAAAAGACAGCTATACGTTTTTTCTGCCCTGGAATGGTATATTCCTGCTCCATCAAAATACCGAAAATCCGTTCAAAACCGATGGAAAATCCTACTGCCGGAATATCCTCATTCAGAAACTTGCCAATCAGATTATCATAACGTCCACCACCGGCAACAGCTCCGCTGTATCCCTGTGCTTCCACTTCAAAGATGGTACCAGTATAATACCCCTGTCCCCGTACCAGAGAAGGCGTAAACTCCAGTGCAATATTTCCACCAGATGCTGTCTGTACCGTATCCATAATATACTGCAAAGATGTGATATACTCCGCATCACATACCTTCGCAACCGTATCCAGATCCAGAGATCCACTTTCAAATAAGCAAATAAACTTGGTAACCGCTTCTTCTGCAAAACCGTTCTCTGTCAACTCAGCCTGCACACCATTAATCCCAATTTTATCCAGCTTATCAAAAATGATCGCCAGTTTCTCATGATCCTCCTCAGAAAATCCTGCATAACTAAAGATAGATTTCAGGATTCGTCTGTCGTTGATTTTAACCGTATACTCTTTAATGCCCACTCTCTCCAACGCCTTGGTGGTAGTCAGAATCAATTCTACCTCCGCATCGGCAGAAGCATTACCAATAATATCAATATCACACTGCATAAATTCCCGTAAACGTCCCTTTTGTGGACGTTCCGCCCGATAAACCCGATCCATCTGTATTACCTTAAAAGGCGCCATTAATGCATTCCGGTTATTGGCATAGTAGCGGGATAAAGGCAGTGTCAGATCATAGCGAAGTCCCATATCCGACAGTTCCTTCTCTGTCACAGAATCGTTCTGTAATGCGGAAAATAATTTTTGACCTCGTTTCAACACCTTAAAAATCAGATTCAGATTCTCCCCACCCTCACTTTTGTCCAGATTAACCGCATCCTCCAAAATCGGTGTGGTAATCCGTTCAAAGCCAGATTCTTCATATGTCTGCCGAATCACATCCTGCAGATAATCCCGAATACGCACTTCCTTCGGGAGATAATCCCTCGTTCCCTTCACGGGTGTTGCTTTCATAATCAACCTCATTTCTGCGCTGCATAAGCGCTGTAATCTATTCCCCTTCCACACATCACTAACTACCAAATCTTGATACGAAGAAATTGCACAGCATTTTATGCTGTTGCAAATTTCTTCCAGAGTTAACTTAGTTTCACTTTACCTGGCCAAGCCAGGTATTAGTGAAACTTTAACTCTTTTTTCAACGGATAAAGTTAGTGCGAATGCGCTCCTCTTCCTTTGGCAAACCATATTTCTGTTTTCCAAGAGCAATGCTCTTAACCAGGAATCCCATATTCCGTCCCAGGGCACGCATTACCTGTAATCCCTCACCATCCTGCGCTGCTTCCTGGGCATTATTGCCGTGAATACTGTTCCAGTACTGGCTGGATGCCACTGGCATACCGCTGATGGTAAAGAACTTATTCAGCTCATCGAATGTAGCAGAGTTTCCTCCTCTTCTGGCAGAAACCACCGCTGCACCTACCTTCATTCGCTTGTCAAATGGTGTGCTGTAGAATAATCTGGTCAGGAATGCCACCAATGTTGCGTTAGCAGAAGCATAATACACTGGGGAACCTACCAGAAGCCCATCTGCCTGCTCAAATTTTGCCGCTGTTTCATTCACTATATCGTCAAAGACACAACTTCCCTTCCCGCCGCACTGTCCACAGCCGATACAGCTACGGATATCCAGATGCCCCACCTGAATCATCTCTGTTTCAATGCCCTGCTCCTGTAAAGTTTTTTCTGCCTCACGCAGAGCCAACGCTGTAGAACCATTGGCATGTGGCGATCCATTGATAATCAAAACCTTTAATGGTGTGTCATTCTGTCCATCAACCGGGACATCGTTTACCATTCCACTCTGTCCATTAACTGGGACATTGTTTGCCACATCACTCTGTCCATTTTCACGGACACTTTCCTGCTGATCCTTCTGTCCGGAATCCAAGGCAGCAGAAGCATTCTGTTTTTCTGCTGTAGACGATACCGGGGTATCTACCTTCTGATCAGATAAATCCGTCTGTACAGCCACCTTAGATCCCAAATAAATAACCGTACCTCGATTTGCCGGTAAGCTCACGCTCAAATGTCCATTTTCATATTGAACACGCTCTGCAATTCCTAGTAAATCTGTGGCTTCCGGTGCCCCCACCGGTGCATTCAATTCCACCGTTGCCGGGTTGTCATCATTATTTAATACCATAACCATTGCAGTATCATCCAAAATTCTACCATAAGCAAACTGGCGATTGGTCAGTGCCAACTCTTGATACCGTCCATAAGTCAACTCCTGATAGTCTTTTTTGAACTGTCCCAGCTTTTTGCACAATGCGGTAATCACATTATCCGTTTCTGCATTCTCATAATCACGGATATCCAGATAAGGTCGCAGGTTCCAGTCAGAACCTTTCTCCTTTCTCCCATCAATGCCAAACTCAGATCCATAGTACATAGACGGAATGCCATAAACCGTATAATTTAACAAAGTAACCAGGAACATATGCTCCTTGTTGTTTAATTTGGAATAAATACGCTCCACATCATGGTTGTCCATAAAAGTGTACAGACGAAAATCACCGCAGATTCCCAACTGACGCTTAATCGAATGGGCAATTTCAAAATAGTTGTGATCGTTGTGACCGGAATACAGTCCCTTGTGCAATTCATAATTAGTGACAGAATGAAGTTTCTGGTCATTGACCCAACGGCTGTAATCTCCATGAATCACTTCGCCCATCAGCCAGAAATCCGGTTTCAAGCTGTCAGTCAACTGGCGCATGTTGTGCATCAATCCATGATCCAGAACATCCGCAGCATCCAGACGTATTCCATCAATATCAAATTCGGTTACCCAGAAGCGAATCGCATCAAATAAGTAATTCTGCACATCCGGGTTTTGCTGGTTTAACTTAACTAACAAATTATAGCCGCCCCAGTTTTCATAAGAAAATCCATCGTTATATTCATTATTGCCGCCAAAATTCAAATTACAGAACCAGCTGCAATATGGGGAAGCTTCCCTCTTTTCCTGTACATCTTTAAATGCAAAGAACTCTCTGCCCACATGATTAAACACACCATCCACAATGACACGCAATCCAATCTCATGGCAATAGGAAACAAAATCTTTAAAATCATCGTTTGTTCCCAGACGACAGTCTACTTTACGATAATCGATAGTCTCATAACCATGTCCTACCGATTCAAACAGAGGTCCAATATAAATCGCGGTATAATTAATCCTCGCCGCATGTGCTGCCCAATCCCGCAGCTGGTCAAAATGAGACTCTGCCACTCCTGTGTTCTCGTGTGCACATCCACATAATCCCAGTGGATAAATATGATAAAATACTGCCTGATCATACCATGCCATACTTCATTTCCTTCCTTTCTATTCCCTTATATTCTTTCAGACTTGTTTGAATTTCACTTCGCATACTGTTTTTTATGTCTTAGTGGAATTTCTAGTCCTATATGCTTGTACAGTATAGCACAAACCCACCACAAAGAAAATAATTCCAAGGAAAAATATTCCAATATATAATGGAATGGATACTGCCTTACCTGCAGGAAACAGCCACATTAAGAGATAGTTTGTGGTATTAAAGATCATGTGTGCCAGAATATCAGCCAATATCGAACCTGTTGCCTGATAAATCAAACCCAGCAGGATTCCCCACAGAAACGCATAGATTCCCTGTATCAGATTCATATGGTAAATCCCAAACAAAGCTGCCTGTATTAAATTTGCCGTCCAAAATGGATATGACGCTAGCCGCAAACGATCCAAAACCGCACCTCGAAAAACCATCTCCTCCATCACTGGTACGATCCCTATGGTATATAGCAAAGTAATTACCAAGTCTCCCCGTCCAAACTGATCCATAATTTTGCTATATTGGGCAAATGCCGCCGGAAAAATAGTCTGTAAAAATGATAACACCAAGGCGACTATAATACATCCCCCCATTCCCAATCCCAGAATGGATACAACAGTCTTAACCGAACACACTCTCCTATATGCAAAGATCCTCCAGTCAGACTGATAATAAAAAAGGGAACACCAAAGAATTGTCAGTAAGGCACTAGCAACTGACATCTCCATCAACCTGGTATCTGGATCTGTTGCATTATGCAAAATCGCTACCGCCACCCACAGCATAGCACACAGCATCTGTATCAGAAGCACTCCCAGCACAATGAACAGACTCTGCGCCAGATTCCGAATCCTCAGTATTTTTAAATTATTATCTTCCATAACACGTTACCCCTATCAAAACAAAGTGTGCTGCACCAACCATCGTCACAAAGTGACGTCTTCCTGGCTGTACACATAAATATTTATACTTTATAGGAAACGAAAAGTTTCCTATAAAGTATAAATGGTTCGGAAACGACTTCCGTTCCGAACCATTTTGATTTTATTTATATATGTTCCACACTAAGAAACCAATGTTTCAGGCAAAAATAAAACTTAGCGCTTCCGTTGCAAAAACTCCGGAATCTTAATACCCTCATCATTCTGACGATTATATGTCGAAGTAGATGATGGAGCCTGCTTTCTGGTAGCAGCTGTCTGAGAAGCTCCCATTGCAGACGGGGTAACCGGACGACTAGACATCTGACCCTCCTTGGTTGGGAAATTAGTCTTTGGTTTCACATTCTTTAGGAAGGACGGAGTAGCGTCTGTGGAAACTGATGCCAGAGCATCTTCCTCCAAGCCAGTAGCAATAACCGTAATCTTTACGGATTCACTCTCACTGTCCTCACACATTACACCAAAAATAATGTTTGTATTCTCTCCTGTGAGATTTTCTATGTAAGAAGCAGCCTCATAGGACTCCTGCAATCCAACATCTCCGGAAATATTCAGAATCACATGGGAAGCTCCCTCAATAGTCGTCTCTAACAACGGACTGGACACTGCTTCTTTCACCGCATCCACGCACTTATCTTCACCAGTACCAGTACCAATACCGATATGGGCAATACCTTTATCCTTCATAACCGTCTGTACATCTGCAAAATCCAGGTTAATCAGACCAGGCACATTAATCAGATCGGTAATACCCTGCACACCCTGCTGCAATACTTCATCTGCCTTGCGCAAAGCATCCGGCATAGAAGTACGTCTGTCTACAATCTGTAATAATTTATCATTAGGTATCACAATTAAGGTATCCACACTCTCCCGAAGCGTCTCAATACCGGATATGGCATTATTCATACGACTCTTTGCCTCAAAAGTAAACGGTTTGGTAACAATACCTACCGTCAAAATCCCCAGCTCCTTGGAGATCTCTGCCACCACCGGAGCAGCACCCGTACCAGTAC
>CAMWKN010000004.1 GCA_947174825.1 uncultured Clostridium sp. | reverse complement strand
ATCCTTGTTTTATCATTGCATAAATGTCTGCCAATCATTTAATGGATTTTGTCAGGGCTGTGAAAATTATTGAAGCAGCAAAACAGGCGGGAGCGGATGCAATCAAATTACAGACCTATACACCGGATACGATCACTCTGGATTCGGAGAAATCCTATTTTCAGATTACCCAGGGGACGATCTGGGATGGTACAACTTTGCATAAATTATATCAGCAGGCATATACGCCATGGGAATGGCAGCCGAAACTGAAAAAAATAGCAGAAGATATGGGATTAGTCTGCTTTTCTTCGCCCTTTGATGCTACAGCGGTGGATTTTATGGAAGAGATGCAGATGCCGGCATATAAAATCGCATCTTTTGAGATCACGGATATTCCGCTGATTCGTCAGGCAGCAGCTACTGGAAAACCGATTATTTTATCCACTGGAATTGCCTATAAAGAGGATATTGAATTGGCATTGCAGACCTGCCTGGAAGAGGGCAATTCTCAGGTGGCATTGCTGAAATGCACCACAGCGTATCCCTCTCCTTATGAGGATATCAATCTTCGCTCGATTGAGATGCTGGCTGAGGATTTTGACTGTATCAGTGGATTATCAGATCATACCATGGGATCCGCTGTAGCAGTGGGAGCGGTAGCTTTGGGGGCAAAAATTATCGAGAAACATCTGACACTGTCCAGAGAGGATGGTGGGGCAGATGCGGCTTTCTCCATGGAGCCGGAGGAATTTCGGGAGATGGTAGATCAGATCCGTATTATCGAGAAGGCGTTGGGACAAAGAACTTACCAGTTGACGGAGAAACAGACAAATTCCAGACAGCATTCCAGATCTCTGTTTGTGGTTCAGGATGTGAAAGCAGGAGAAGTCTTTACACCGGATAATGTTCGCAGTGTCCGCCCGGCAGATGGTCTGCATACAAAGTATTATGAGCAGGTTATGGGTGCCAGAGCAGCAGAGGATATTGAGGCAGGGGAGCCGTTGGAGTGGAAGATGATAGAGAACTAGGCTGTTATGTAAAAAATCATAGGAATTGACAAGGCGTTATAAATAATAGGGCATATTGCAGTGATGTGATGATATCATAGAAATCAGTGGCAGTATTTTTGGAAAAGAAATTAGGATAGCGGAAGGAAAATTATTTATGAAAACAATAAGTATTGGAAAACAGAGTTTTTCTTCAATTCGTGAAAAAAATAACTTCTATATTGACAAGACGGATTTTATCCGAGAGTGGTGGGAAGCGGATGATGCAGTCACATTAATTCCCCGCCCTCGCCGCTTTGGAAAAACTCTGAATATGGATATGTTAAACTGTTTTTTTTCCAAGGAGTATGAGGGACGTTCCGATTTGTTTGAGGGACTTTCTATTTGGAAAAGGGAAAGCTACCGGGAATTGCAGGGGACATATCCGGTAATTTTTCTATCCTTTGCTGCAGTTAAGATGAAAGGATATACGAACGCACGAAAACAAATTTGTGAATTATTATATAATCTTTATGAAGATCATCGCTATTTATTAGAGGGAAACTTGTTAAGCAAGAACGAGAAAACTGCTTACGAGGAGATGGTCAGTATTATGGATGACACGAAAGCTGCCACTGCTTTGCAACAGTTAATGAAATATTTGAGCCGTTATTATAAAAAGAATGTCATTATATTACTGGATGAATATGATACTCCACTACAGGAAGCCTACGTAAATGGTTATTGGGATGAAATGACTGGATTTATTCGCAGTCTGTTTAACAGTACATTCAAGACAAATCCTTATTTGGAACGTGCTGTTATGACTGGGATCACAAGGGTTAGTAAGGAATCTATTTTTTCGGATTTAAATAACCTTAAGGTCGTTACAACAACCTCCAGTAAATATGGCAATGCCTTTGGATTTACAGAGGAAGAGGTTTTTAATGCATTAGATGATTATGATATGGGAGATCAAAAGGAAATTGTCAAGAAATGGTATGACGGCTTTACCTTTGGTAAATATACGGATATTTATAATCCATGGTCTATTACTAATTACTTGGACGAAGGGAGACTGGGTACCTACTGGGCAAATACCAGTTCAAATAGTTTGATTTCCAACTTGATTCAGCAGGGAAGTACAAAAATTAAAGTAATCATGGAAGATTTGTTAAAAGGCAAGTCTTTGTTTGCTGAGATTGATGAAGAAATTATATTCTCTCAATTGAATACCAAGGAAAATGCCATTTGGAGTCTGATGCTTACCAGTGGATACCTCAAGGTATTGCACAGTGAATTTACTGTGGATGGTCATTTCAATTATGAGTTGGGAGTTACCAATTTTGAAGTACAAATCATGCTGAAAAATATGATACGAGATTGGTTTGGCGGGAAGGATACACATTATAATGACTTTGTTAAAGCACTGTTGCAAAATGATAAAAAAGCGATGAATTATTATATGAATAAGGTCGCTATACAAACATTCAGCTATTTTGACACCGGAAATAAACCGTCAGATGAAACGGAACCGGAACGTTTTTATCATGGTTTTGTTCTTGGGTTAATCGTTGACTTAAGTGATAGATATCATATCATTTCTAACAGGGAAAGTGGATTTGGACGGTATGATGTAGTATTGGAACCAATCGTGACAGATGATAACCATAACACCGCAATCGCATATATTCTGGAGTTTAAGGTCTATGATGAGGAGGATGAACAGGGACTGCAGGATACGGTGGAATCTGCTCTGAGGCAGATAGAGGAAAAACGATATGATGCTGACTTGTTGGCAAAAGGGTTTTTTAAAGAGCAGATTCGTCATTACGGCTTTGCGTTTCGTGGGAAAGAAGTGCTGATTGGATAGTAGTTTCTTTCAAATAGTCCTCCCATGTGACATTTTCATTCATATGCCAGTCAACTTGTTCTCTGATGATATGAGCCGGATTTCCGGCTATCATAACATGAGGAGGGAATGCTTTGTTGACGAGTGCATTGGCCCCTACAATAGAATGGGAATCTATGTAGGAACCACCCAAAATTGTAGCGCATATACATATCCATACATGATTTCCAATGTATACATTTTTCTGAGCATTACAGATTCTTTTTTTATCTAAATCGACAATAGCGTGTCCATCGCCTCCTCGTATCATAACATAATAAGATAATAATGTATGCTCACCAATATGTAAGGAATTATGGTTCTTTATTTTGATTTCTGTATTATGCCCAACATCAACATGATTGCCAATGGATATTTTAGAGTAATCTTTTGCCAGCACACAGGAATTTTTTCGTATTACAGAGTGTTTTCCTATGGATATATAACTGTTATCTGAAGCGGAAATTTTACACCCATCAGCCAGTGTAACATTTGCGCCAATTTCTATTGTTGAGTTCCATGCCAGGGATATGCAGACATTTCTTCCTATTTTTGCATTGTCGTGGATAATAAGAGAAGACGCACCAGACATACAGATTGTACTGTTTAACTTATCTAATGCCAATGTGCCTTGAATGTTGTTTCCGACATAATCTAAAAATGATTGCTTGCATTGCACAATTTTAATTTTTTTATCGGGATAAAAATAATCTTTATATTCCTCATATCCGGCTTTGCTCAATGTAGAAATTACGGAATCATGTTCCACCAGAGAGACTACAATATAATATTTTTCCGGATTTAATACAACTGATGAAAAACATGGAAGATTATTATATGTTTCGTCACATTTGGATTTGTCAATATATCCGGAAACTGTTAGGGAGTTTTCTTTCAAAATGGTTTCTATCTGTTGACCGCGCGACCATGCTCCCCAGATCAATATTTCTCGATCCCCTTTGTTTGTTGCAATGTCTTGAAATATTTTCTCAAACATATTCTTTCACTCTCTTTTCTAATTAAAGATAGGTCTTAAATTCCTTTATTTTTGCCTGCAAATAGAAATATGGATTAATCCTAAGTAAAGCAAGTGGAATATTTTTAAAGTTGATGATATATATTCCAGACTTAGCGCATGTAACATAATAGCGCTTTTGCTTCATGTAACGAAATAAATATGTCTTCAGTTCTGATACACGGTTAACATAAATATCAAACTTCTTTGCAAAAGCGACTAGCATTTTCTGGTAATCTGAACTGACATGGGTTTTTTGAATCAGTGCATGATAGGTCAGGGAATAGAAATAATTTTCTTCGTCCATTACATAGAAAGAATCCAGAAACAGAGTCCGTTTTTTCAGCATGGCTCTTTGCCAGTGTCTGTCATAATAGCCATCACCAATTTCCCGGATATCCATATGAATTCTCTGATTATTTATTTTTACGGCATAACGAATACCATCATCTATCTGATCCCAAGGTTTGGCTCCCGTCAATGAGATCATTTCTTCTTTATTGTCACATAAAATATCCAGATCCGCATGTCTTTTATCCAGTTTCTCCTGTCCCAGGAATTCATAGTTGCGCAGGATTACATAATTTACGTTTTGATTCATTGCCTCAAACATTTCCCGAAAACTTTTCCATTCTTTTTTCATAACAATACCTCATATATTTTGTTGCATTATTTCATTTATTCTTAACTGCTTACTCGTTATAATATACAACGTCTTCCAGTGAAATCATGTCATTACATATTCCCTTATTAAACAAATCCTCCGTTATTTCATCATAATCAAAGACCGGAGTTACTACGATGACTTCTGCCTGCTGTATGATATCTTTTTCGTTTATGCCGACTACCGGAATATTATTATCACCATCAAAATAAATATTTCCGGCATTTTTATCAATAAAGCATACGATCTCACAATTCTTATCCTTGATTTCATCATAAAAGAGGTTACCGAGACTGCCTCTGCCATAGATTGCTATTTTTTTGTTTCCATGATCCTTAAAATATTTGGACATATCAACCTGTTCCTTTTTATTTTCCATAACCTGGTTTAATAAGCTATAATATGCTGCGTAGCGGTCTGCGAAATTTATACGGTTTTTCAGTGCCTTGATTAAATAATATATGGCAGTACCTTCTGCGGCAATGGTTATGCCACCTAATAAACAGCCCCATAAATAATTTCTTTTTTTCATATTCTGTCACCTCAATAAAAGATATATTTTGTAGAATGCTTGCATTCATTCTGTTAGAGTAACCCAGTTTTCCAATACCTCTATCATGTAATAAGGTTTTTTAAATTGATATCCATTTTCCTGAAACAGATCATAAAAATCAATGATTCTTCCATGAAAAACATTCTGTAATTCCTCATACATTTCTGTCCGATAGCCAAAAGACGAAATAATGACGGTATCAAATTCCACTTCATCAATCTGAGAGAGAGGTATCGTATTATTCTGTTGTAAATCGTAATTTTTTGCCGCATTTTTTTCAATCACACATACAACATTACAATTTTGCGGCATCAATGCCATAATTCGTTCCATGTGTATGCCACCACCACGAAATGCAATTTTAGCTTCGGGCGGCAGCTGATCCAGTTCGTTCCGAATGATTTCCTGGCAATGTCGGTATCGTTCCATTTGCTCGCTTACCTTTTGGTAATTATAGCTGTGTTTCTTCTCTTTAAAGTAATATCTGGTCACAGGTATATTTTGCTCCGGATTCTGTTGATACAGAAACATAGCAGCGTCAAATCCGCCCATGATGTAATTCTCATCATTAAACAAAGAGACCTCAAAATCTTTATATTCTGTCTGATATTGGTATCTGCCGCATGCTTTTGGCAGATCCATCGGCATATATCGGTTTTCTTCCAATATGACGGATAACTGTGCAGCAGGGATTTCTGTTTTCTCAATCTTTTCTAAATCCGGCAAAATCCCTGCCAGCCGGGTCAGCAGTTCAGGATCCATTTTTTCGGTAGTAAAACCAGGTATTTCCAGTAGCTGTACTAATGCTTTCTCTGCACTTTTTCCTAATTCTTTCAATTCCTTTATGCTTAGATCCAATCGGATATTGTCATAGTGAATATGAATTGCCTCTCCGATATTATCTTCTATGACAAATCGTTTTCCATCAATGGTGTTTTCTGTCAGTTTAATCACACCTGGATTACTCATATTCCCTCCTCCTTAATAGTCCTGAAATGTTATGTATTCCATTACAATCGCTGTGTACTGTCGGTTTTTTAACAATGAAAGCAGTCTTTCCGTAAAACCAAAAAATACCACCCTTAGTTTATTCTGCCATTCCTCATTTTCTAACACATTAGAATGTGTTTCGATAAAATGGATCAAATCAGGTGTAAATTCTTTGAAATGAAAAATCGCCTGAACCAGTACAAATATCATTTGTTCCTGTAGATCCATATAAAATACATCCTGTTTTAGATACCGATTTTTCCAGACAGCTTTGTTGATGGTTTTATCCAGTGGGATATAAGAGCATGGAAGTAATCCATGACATCCCAGCTGATAGAATACCGTAATGGTAGTTCCCTGACTGGATTGCCAGCATTCCAACGGATGCATGGAATAAAGAAATACAAATCCGGATTCTCGTCCCTCCTTATGGGGGATCAATTTGAATCGTTCGGATTTCATGAAGCCAAACAATGCCTTTCTATCGTTCGGATGAACCAGGATTGCCTCATCTGTTCCATATAGCTCCAATGCTTTACATTTCAGTTTTACGTATTGAATTTTCCAGTCATTTAGTTTTCCATAAAACATCCGCATCATTTCCCCTTTTTATTTTTTCCAATTCCTTATTTGCCTGGACGACGCCGCATAACATAGCTAAGATATCTGATTCGGCACATTCAAAGCGAAATTTATCGTTTTGGATATGAATCTGCCGTTCCCGACCCATCTGCAGGGGTTCATTCAGTTCCAGCATAAAGGAACCTCCCCCGAGATGAAGCTGGGTAATATCTCTGATTTTTTCACCCATAATTTCTGTCTCCTTACTTAACAAAACTGGAACGGTCTACATCCTGTTCCGTAAAATATTTCCATAGTTTTTCATTCATGATCTGATAGATACGTTGTTCTTCTGCGGAAATACCGATGCATTCCCATACTTTTGCAACAAATGATTTTTTGAAATATCTTTTATATTTTCTTAAGAAAACCTCTGTCGCACGATAAATTGGAAAGTTTATCGGAATAAAAAATGGAAAAACCCATTCATAATCAAAAAATGTCCATTGTCCGTCCTGAATAATAATGTTATCGAAAATTGCATCTGCATTACCGTATTTTACAGCCATACCGGTATAATCTATCACGCCAAATATATCTATAAATTCCTGTGAAAGAGAAAACTCTTTCTGATATTCCTCGTTAATGCACTTCATTCTTTTGGAATATTCCAGTAAGGTATCTAATACTATATCCAGATTTCCATGTTGTTTCCATAATAAATAGTCCAGAGATTCTCCCATTAGAAAAGGAAATTGCACGGTATTATCAGTTACTTTTTTAATACCGGCAGTCTGGAATGCCGAATATACTTTGCTCAAATGGAACTGATTATCCATCATTGACAACACATGACGGTTTCCAGCATGATAGAGAGCCTGTTTGTAGACGTATTTTGTATTATTTTCTTGACGTATCGTGGTTACAATCGCTAATTCCGGCTTGCGTTTTCTCTTATAATTCAGATAAAGAAAATTATTTTCTTCCTTTTGTGCCGGTTCGACTACCAACAAGAATGCATCGGAATGCCATGCATATGTTCCGGAGATGGCTACAGCATCATATAGAACATCCAAATCTAGGTGTGTAAAGCTGTTGCCACGCATGGAAGAAAATTCCGGCAGATAGCTTTTTGTATAAATCCGTTCCGGACAGTCATAAGAAAAGACAGGAAAATAGGTGCTTATCCTGTATTGGGGGAAATCGTGCGCTATCTGGCTTTGCATTTCAGTGATATCAATTCCTTCAAATACATTGCCTGCGGTATCGCGATCTGCCATTTTGCCCCAATGTCGGAAGCTATATTTGTTTTCCCCTGCCAGAAACAGTGTGCCGGTTGGCTGCTTCAGTAATCGACTTAATTGCTCAAAAATATCTTGATTCCACGAAGCCTGTCCCAATACGATAATATAGTCGTAGCTTTGCCCGTTCGTTTCGGCTAAGGTATCAAAATAGCTTATGTTATGATGCTGGGCATTTTTGAGTTTGTTTAGTTTTTTATATTTTTCATTTTCAGGTATGACGGTAACCCGGTTGGATATTCCCTGGAAGTAGGAGGTTAATATCCCAAAGGTTTCATTGATTAATAAGACATCTTTATTCTGCTCGAAAGAATACCAATCTAGCAGGTTTATTCTATCTGTGAATATCTTTTCTTCGATGATATATTTATTGCACTGTGCATAGATTTCATCTTCGGACAGATTTTTCTCATAGCATTCGATTAAGCGGTCTAATCCGTCTTTTTTCTCCATATAAGCTTCGAAACGGTTCATTTCCATTGGAATGATATTATGATCTGACAAAAGGATAATCTTTTCTTTTTCTATTCCTAATTTTAATAAGTCATCGGCAATCAGGTTTGCTCCTCTGGTTTTGGAAAGAACGATATAATCAAAAGAATAATTTGCAATTTCTGATGGCAAAATACAAGGCGGCATTTTTTTGGCAAAATGAATTCCCTTTGCCGCTAAATCGGCAAAAGCAATTATCTCGCAATAGTTTGTCTTTTCAATCTGTTCATACAGGATTTTTCCAATATCTCCTGCACCATACAAAATAATTTTGGACTTTGCGGGCACCTGATCAAAAGGAAATAATATATAATCATATCTGACATCTGCTCCGTCAATTAAGATTCTGTCCATCTTTTCTAATTCCTCTCTGAATAACAAAATTAAATGTTTACATATCTCGCATACTGCTGATCAGACGTCGAAACATTTCTTGTAAATCAATTTGTGCCTGCCATCCCAAAGTAACTAACTTGCTACTGTCCAGACGGATAATCATTTCCGGATTGTATCCAAAGGAATGGATCTCTTTAGGAATATCATATTCGACGATACTACCTGATTCGGGAAATAAATCACAAACCATATGTGCCATATCTGAAATGGAAATAGCTGTTTTCATATTTGTTACATTATATGCTTCTGCTGTTTCGCCTCTTAATAATAGGAAAAGGATTGCCCTGATAGCATCAGAAGTATAACAATAACTGCGGACGGTTTTTCCTTTTGTATGCAGTATAATATTACGCTTTTCAATGACGCTTCTGGCAAAATCAGCAAACACCCTTGGATCATTATAACTGACACCTGCCCCGAAAGTTTGTGCCAATCTGGCAATCTTCACTGGGACATGATATTGCTGGGCATAGGAAACGCATAAACACTCTGCCATTCTCTTTCCTTCCGAATAACTGCTTCTGACAGCTAATGGATCAATATAACCATATTGGTTCTCAGAGATCAATTCGGATTGGCCATCTGGTATTCCATATATTTCCAAGGAAGATAGGAAAATCATTCCTTGGATTTGTTTCTCTCTGGCAAATTCCAGTATATTCCTTGTACCATTTACAGTAGTCATAATAGTATCTACCGGATTGGAGACAAAAAACTTGGAATCTGTAGAATTTGCCCCATGCATAATATAATCTATTTTTCCTGCATATTGAATGGAATGGACTATATCTCCTTCACAAAAACTCAGTCTGTCAGTATTCAAGTGATCGCTGAAAATATTCTTTGCTTTTTCTAAATTTCGGACGAGTGCCACAACACAAATATCTGTGTGCAGAAGCATATTTGCCCGTAAAAGGGATTTTACCAGTAATGATCCAATTAATCCGGTAGCTCCGGTGACAAATATAGTACATCCGGATAATTGATCAAAAGGGATATTACTGTGTACAATTTGCTCGATATCTTCTTGTAGAATACTATCATTCATATTACCGATTTTTCCTTCCTGCCAATTATAGTGAAGATCTTAATGTATGCCGTTTGTCAGACCAAGACCAAATGCCTGTTCATTTTCTTTATACTGAATCAGGGCACGAAACATATATACATCTTCCGGAGTTGTAACTTTGATATTTCCGCGGTTTCCTTCTACCATGTTGACCGCCTTCCCTAGTGTAGTCATAATCGTACAGGCATCTACCATGTTTTCATATGTAGGGTTTTCTTTTCGTATTTGTTCATGTGCAGCAATGATATCATCCAGACGAAAACTTTGCGGCGCTTGGGCGGAAAAAACATCTTTCCTATAAGGAACGCTATCTACTGTTGTTTTTGTATGACTTAATAAGATTGTTTCAAAACAAGGAGTACAGGTAATGGCGTTACCATGTTTATGAACGCCTTCAATATTTCTGGTAATGGTTTCTTCAGAAACAAAGGGTCTTACTCCATCATGTATCAAAACAACAGAATCTCCGGGATTTTCCTGTTTGGCTGACTGCAATCCCATATAAATAGAGTCTTGGGCAGTCATGCCGCCGGGAATTACTCTTACAACTTTGTCCAGACAGTATTTTTTAACCAGATTCATGGTTTTATGGAGATATTCTTCTAATACGGAGATGTAAATTTTATCAATACAGTTATGTTCCTGAAATAATTCTACGGTATGAATCAGAATTGGTTTTCCATTAATTTCCAAGAATTGTTTCGGTAATCCACTCCCCATCCGAATCCCTTTACCACCGGCGAATATAATAGCTATATTCATTTTAACCATTCCTTTCTCATTTTGGCATATATGCTTTAAAATTATGATGTGCTACTTGTTCTTCTTTTGGGGGTAACGTCATATAATCCATGCCAAATAAAGTAACTAAATATTCATGCCATTTAGCTGGAACTTTGTACAATTCTCCCTCAAACAACATTTCTGTCGTTTCCGTGTAATAGTCAGCAGGCATTCTTTCTTTTGTAAAATGTCTGCTTAGAATATAACCGCAGTTCTGGCATTCATCAAAATCATAACGGCTCATAAAATTCATCAGTTCCGTTGTCGCTTTTCTCAGTTCGCTTTTAGAGTACATTTTATTCCATACATTTTCTTCCAGCTTTTTGATTTGAATAACATACTGTTCCATATCTGTTTCACTATCTGGTAGCCCAACAAGTGGAAACAGGTCAATATTAATTCCACAGCTTACCTGCATCGGAAAATAATTAATATCCATATCCGAAGACAGCTCGTACATATAGGAACAGGAATCACAAAAATCTATTGTTTTATCTACATAAGTAGCAATCCCACACACAGGGTCTGTCTTTAATAATTCGGTTAGTTTTTTTAGATCTTTCATTTCAACCAGAATATCAATATCATCATCCCATGGTATGTATCCCTGATGCCTTACTGCACCTAATAAAGTTCCGCCACAAAGCCAATAACGCAGTCCATGCTTATCACATACTGATTTTAAGTGTTTTAGGACATTCAATTGATGTTGTCGTATTTCCATTCTGTCCAGTTCACGAAATCCATCTCTATTGGAGAAGGAATAGTCAGACATGGCTTTTTCAAACTGAATTAATTGTATCACTTGTTGCTTTTCATATCCCAGTTCCTCTAATTGCTTTATCATAGCGTCTTCGTAGGAAGATGCTATCATGATCAGGATAGTATCGTCATACTCTGATAAGTATTCAGCAGGGGCATAAATAGGGGTGTTATATTGTTCCGATCCCTGCTTTGCAGGATTATTATCCAAGATTGCTTCCACGGTAACATCATGTATTTTTAAATAATAAATTGCCATATTGGCAGGAATTCCGGAACCAAACATTAGAATTCTGCGTTTCTGAATGTGGTTTTGTGCGATGATATCATCTAAACATTGATAAAATTTTTTGATGGAATGTTCGTGTCTTATGAATTTCTCTGCCATTTTGCCTCCATATTCTGGTGAAATCTATAGTCCTATATCAGCTCAGCACAGTCCGGCAATGCATAAGGAGCAGTATTGGTTACCGCTTTACTTGCTTCGCTCTTGAGAGAATCCAGATATTTTCCTTCTGCTTCCTGAAATGCTGCCAGGTCACCTAATTCTTTTGCCGCAATTACCTCTTCTGCCAATGCATAATATTCACTTTCTACGATATTAGGGTCAATTGCCTCTGCCAAACGTAAATACCGTTTTGCAGTAGCAAAATTCTTAATATCTTCCTGTCCATGCGTTAGCAGCTGTCGGATACTGCGTATGCAAAACAGTGGAGTTCTGCGCAGTGATTCCTCACCAAAACTCTGGAGATAATCATTTCCCTTTGCCAGTCGCAGCCAATGCTGCCGCAATAAGTAATACTGCATGGCTCCTTTTAGATTGTCATAGGATTTGGAATAACTGCCGATGTAACTTCTGTAATAGCAGAGACGTTTATCAAAGTACAGGAAATCATAATGCAGACAGATGCGATACCACAATTCCGTATCAATAAAGGTATCTGCGAAATTAGTAAAGGCACCGCCTACCTCAGGATTTTCAATGCATTCTCTTTTAAATAAAACCTGTGATGGTACAAAGGTATTCGACATCAGAAAAACTTTACACTGATAAATTCCTTTACAGATAAAGCTGCTTCCGTAATAATTCGGTGCATCTGTGACTATGCCCTTGTCATCTACCAAATGCATGGCAGACACTACCATTCCGGCAGTAGGGTGTTCCTCAAATTTTTGAACGCATTCTTCCACAAAATGTTCGTCCAGGTAGTCATCGGAAGAGAGTACACAGATATAGTGTCCTTTACTAAGGCTGACAGCCTTGTTATGATTGCCAACCACTCCCAGATTAACTTCATTCTTATATAAAGATACATTGTCGTATGTATTGACATATTCTGTTACAATCTCTACAGAATTATCAGTAGAGTGGTCGTCCACTACGATAATTTCTATATTTGGATAAGTTTGATGTACTGCACTTTCCATAGTTTGACGAATGAAATTCCCATAATTATAATTTGGTATTACAATGCTAACTAATTCCATACTTAAACTCCTCAAGACACCGTTTTCCATAAATAATAAGGAATAAACGATTTGTTTTTTGTTTGTCCTTATGTTTTTAACTTAAGGAACAGTACGACATTTGATGCTACAAATTGCATCAAATGAATTACTTGAAATTGTTAAGCTTGGAAATTAGAATTTTGTCTCATAAAATCAAAAAATAGATGGAGGATTTGTTATGATGAAAAAAACAGAGAATATTATAGTTAGGAACTGGATTGCATATTGGAGTACAAAGCAGCATTCTTATATTAAAGACTCTACTTATGCAACATATATGAATATCATTTCTAATCATATTCTTCCTTATTTCGGAGATATGAACTTACAAGATATCAGTTATAATAGAAACCAGGAATTTATATGGCATTTATCGAAATATGGGCGTTTGGATAAAACAGGAGGACTATCAACCAAAACGATAAAAGATATCTTAGTACTGTGGTTGTCTATTCTGAATGATGCAGAAAAGGAAATCAATATAACAGCTCCAGTTGGGAAGTATAAATATCCTATTTCCCAACAAGAAGAAAAGAGCAAGTTTCTCAGTATTCATCAAGAACGTCAGATTGTTTCGCTAATAAAAGAAAATATGAATACACGGAATGTAGGAATTTTGCTTGCATTATCTACTGGAATGCGAATTGGTGAATTATGTGCTTTACAATGGGGAGCAATCAATATGGATGTTGGTACAATTTATATTTCGAAAACATTACAGAGGATTTACCTGAAAGATGGAGATTGTGGAACTTCGAAAGTAATCATCACAACACCAAAATCAAAAAAATCAATGCGGATCATTCCGATCTCTCAAAAAATGATCGTATTGCTGAAATCATTACAAAAAAGTAATGAAACCTACTTTCTAACTGGTAGGGAAAATAAGTATATGGAACCCAGGGTATATCGTGAATATTACAATCGATTGATGGATAAAAACGATATGCATTATGTATCTTTTCATGGTTTGCGACATACCTTTGCAACTCGTTGTGTTGAGGCAGGATGTGACTATAAAACATTAAGCGAGATCCTGGGACATGCAGATGTTAGTACCACTATGCGTCTGTATGTCCATAGTGATATGAACAAAAAGAGGAAATATATGGAGAAAATGCAAGCTCTAAATGATCTGTAGGATTTTGTTCATTCTATGTGTTATAATAGAAGCAGATCTGATATTCTTAAGGCAGTATTGCACAGGTAATGTTTTTGTTGCAATCTGCCGATACATATAGTATCCTTAAGTTAAAAACTTAAGGATTTCTTATATATCTATTATGGTATATTTGCCCACTTAGTATAAAAAATAAGCATCATAGAATCAGAAAAATAGTTATGGAGTTCTTGAACTTTGTTTCGTATATCAATTTCTGGACTATAAGATAAGATAGGAGAGGAGACATTATGAAACTTTGTACCAGATTTTTTGAGCATGCATATATCAATCCAAAAGGAGAAGTCAGAATATGCAGTTGGAATAATGTAGTCATTGGTAATTTATTGACAGATACCATGGAGGATATCTGGAATAGTGATAATAGAAAGCAATTATTAGAAGGCTTACTAAGAGGGGAACGTTTTGAATGTCGAGAGGGAGAGTGCCCTCGTTGCATCAATAATGAATTGATCGAGATGTCAGAGGATGAGATACGGGATATGTGGGAAAAGAGCAAATATCCGGTAGAGTTTAATTGTGCGTTTGATTACCGTTGCAATCATGCCTGCCCTTCTTGTCGGCATGAAATTTATGTACCGGATCAGACTTATATTGACAACATGAAAACCATTGCGGATCGCTTAGGCGCCATTCTGCCAAAGGCGAAGCATATCTCCCTAAGCGGTTCGGGAGATCTTTTTGCCAATCCGGAAACAATGAATATGTTGGAAAATCTGAAACCGGAGAATCCAGATTTTCGTATGAATATAGAAACCAATGGAACTTTGTTTAAGGATAACTGGTCAAGAATCAGCCATCTGGTTCCATACATAAAAGGAATTACCGTAACAGTCAATAGCTATGATAGACGAACCTATGCCTATCTGGCAGGAAAAGATAATTTAGAAAAATTAAAAGAGAATCTGGAATTTATTTCTGAGTTAAAACAAAAGTATGGATTTACTCTTCGAATCACCATGGTGGTACAGGATAGTAATTTCAGACAGATACCGGAATTTATCGATACCAGTCTGAATCAGTACCATGCAGATTACGTTACCTTGCGTCCTGTATTTATGTGGTTTCAGATTAGCAAACTGGAATGGTGGTATAAAAATGTCCAGAATCCGGCCCATATTTACCATAAGGAATTTTTAGAAATTATGAAAGATCCAATTTGCTCTGATCCAAGGGTTATTCACTGGGGTACCAGAGATGAAAAAGAACCAGTAACATTGGAAGATATTATGAGGGAACAGCAGAAACAGAGTTAATTGCATTTTTTCCAACCCAAAATCTAAGTGATGAAAGAGGAAAAGATATGGAAAAAATTCTGGTAACACAGAGTGCGATGCCGCCTTTTGAAGAATATATCGAGATGATACGTCCTTTGTGGGACAGCCGATGGCTGACTAATATGGGGGATTATCATAAAGAATTAGAGCAGAAATTAACAGAATATCTTGGCGTAGAAAATGTTTCATTAACTGTGAATGGTCATATGGCGTTAGAATTAGCAATACAGTCTATGGGTTTTCCGGAAGGTGCAGAAGTAATCACGACACCATATACTTTTATTTCTACGACACATGCTATTTTGAGGAATAAGCTGAAACCGGTATTTTGTGATATCAAAGAGGACTTTACGATTGATGAATCTAAAATAGAGGAATTGATTACAGAAAAAACGGTGGCAATCATTCCGGTTCATGTATATGGAAACATCTGCAATGTAGATAAAATCCAAGAAATTGCTTTCAAATATGATTTAAAAGTGATTTATGACGCTGCACATGCTTTTGGAGAAACGTATCGCGGAAAAAATATTGCTATACATGGTGATATGTCTATTTTTAGTTTTCATGCTACTAAAGTTTTTCATTCCGTTGAAGGTGGTGCGGTGTGTTGCAGAAGTCAAGAACAGTGGGATCGTCTATATAATTTAAAGAATTTTGGTATCCGCTCTCAGGAATTGGTGGTGGCAGTAGGAGCAAATGCTAAAATGAATGAATTTCAGGCTGCAATGGGTTTGTGTAATTTAAGATATCTTTCAGAAAATATACAGAAAAGAAAGAAAATTGCCCGGCTGTATCGGGAGAAGTTAGGCGAATCCCCTCAAATGCAGTTAAATACATATTC
>CAMWKN010000003.1 GCA_947174825.1 uncultured Clostridium sp. | reverse complement strand
GTAAGGTGGAGGATACCTCGAAAGAGAGGGTTTTTGTCACATTGATTGCTGCAAATGGAAGAGCGTTTCAGTTTCGGCAGACTGATGATATTCGTATTATGTATCGGGATGAGGAGCAGATTTGGGAATGGACAGAGGTCAAAGGTGGTCTGGCTAAATTAGAGGGGACAGCGGTTCATTGTTTTGATATTGCAAATCCAGGACACTCTTTCAACCGCAGGAATGCATATCGGGTTTCTCTGAACGAAGAGGTTGAGATTGGATATTATATATCATCACAATCCAATAAAAAATATTATGACTCTCCTTTTTATGAGCAATTGTCAGGGAAAGGCGATTCTGACGGAAGTCCGGGAATTCTGGATCCGGAATCTGTTGTACCGCATTATGTCAAGGCGGTAATAAAGGATGTCAGCGAAACAGGTATCGGTATTTATTCTGATTTTGAGTTTGATACGGAGGATGGTGTTTTTCTGGATCTTCAAACCGACTATGGTTTATTGGATATTAAGGCAACTATTATTCGCAAGGATGAGATGCAACTCCGTGCCAGTAACAGTCGTTTCAAATATTACTATGGATGTGTCTTTCAGAGGACAGATCGTCGCTTGATTAAAATGATATATGATATTCAACGGAAAGCATTGAAGCGGAACAAAAATAGAGGATAACAATAGGCACTATGTTTGGAAGCGTTTTATTATTGTGTGGCGGTCAGATGGATATGGACTTTACGGCAGAGTATCTCTCTGACCGTCATTTTGATCATGTAGTATGTGCGGATTCCGGTTTAAATACAGCATATGTTCTGCATTTACCGGTTGATTATATTATGGGGGATTTCGACAGTGTTTCTGGAGAGATTCTGCAAAAGTACCAGAGTGGTCAGGTGGAGAATGCCACCGGGGTGCAGTTTGTACAGTATCCTACTGCAAAGGATGCCACCGATACGGAAATGGTTTTAGACTGGATTTTGCATCAGGATCCTTCGGAAATTACTATTTTGGGAGCTACTGGTGGACGGCTGGATCATTTGCTTGCTAATATCCAGATTTTGATGCAGCCCCTGGCAAAACAGATTCCCACATGGATGATTGATCGGAATAATCGAGTCCGCCTGGTAGATCATACAGTGGAACTGCACAGACAGGATTTGTTTGGCAAGTATATTTCCCTGATTCCACTGACGGAAAAGGTGTATCCGGTAACATTAGAGGGTTTTGCCTATCCGTTAGAGGAACATACACTGACGATTGGAAATAGTTTGGGAATCAGCAATGAGATGGCAGAGCGTGTGGATCTGGCAAGGGTTTCATTTCAGGAGGGAGTGTTGATTTTAATTGAATCCAGAGATTAAAAGTGTGTGTTTGTTATGCAAGCCAATGCACACCGGAAAAATATTGCAGCATTTTTCATGGTTTTTACGAACCGGAGAGAATTTGAATCAACATAACGTTACCCTGGTCAAATATAAACTGTTAGGGAAGGAGGAGAGGAATGGATAAGATTCTTTATTTTGATTATTGTGCATTGCTGATCTTTGTTATCTTGATGGTTTCAACGATATTCCGTGGCATGACAAAAGGAAAACTGAATCGTTGTTTTTTGCTGATGTTGATATTATGTATTTTGGCAGGTATAGCAGACATTGGTGCGGTAACTCTGGATAATATGGGCGCCGGTCATGTGGCAGCCAAATATTTTTTCCATTCTTTGTATCTGATCCTGCATAACAGTGTAACACCCCTGTATGCCATTTATTTGATGGAGCAGACGAATACCAGACATAAAATCTGTGGGAAGCCTTTTCAAAATATATTATTCTTTGCGCCGATTACATTGATTGTTGTCTTACTTTTGATTACTCCATTTTGGCATATTGTTTATTATTTGGATGAAACGGATACATATGTTCGAGGAACTTTGTTTTTCCTGCTTTATCTAACCGTTGCTTTTTATATTATTTTTGGAATGATTAATTTGTATCATTCCAGAAAGTTATTCAGTAAACAACGATATTTTGTATTGATGTTTGTCTTTCCGGTGATGACTGTTTCTGTGGTCATCCAATTCTTTTATCCTAAATTATTGGTAGAAATGTTTGCAGGAGCCTGTGGTTTGTTGTTTATTTCTACGATGATTCAGAGAGCGGAGGAAAACATTGATACGGAGACTGGTTTAGGGAAACTCAGTGCCTATGCCAGAGATATGAAGCGGATTTTTATTAATGAAAAGCCCATTGAAATTATATTAGTCAATGTAACCAATTATCAAAGTATTCGTTCTATGTTAGGGTATGAAGGTATGAATGAAATGCTTCATGCCATTGCAGATGAGCTGGTGAAAATAAATAAAAAGCAAAAGATGGAAGCAGAAATGTACTATCTGGGTGTGGGAAAATTCCGTTTTGTTCTGGATTCCAGACATTTTGATAAGGCGGAAGAAACAGCACAGATGGTCAATACATTTATGAAGAAGGATTTTCACTGGAATCAGATGGAACTGGCGTTAACCACCTGTGTCTGTATTGCAAAATGTCCACAGGATATTTCTGATGTGGATGCACTGCTGGCTTTTGGAAACGATCTGAATACCACCAAATATAACGGCGAAGTGCTGTATGCATCCGAAATTTTCAGCAAGAAGTATTATGATATTATGCGGGATATGGACCGGATTATTGAGCGTGCCATGACAGAACATAACTTTTCTGTTTATTATCAGCCTATTTATTCTGTGGAGGAAAAGCGCTTTCATTCTGCGGAGGCATTGCTTCGGCTAAAGGATGATCAGTACGGTTTTATTTCGCCGGAAGTTTTTATACCGGCAGCAGAGAAGAGTGGTGCCATTCATAAGATCGGAGCATTTGTGTTGGATGAAGTCTGTCGTTTTATCGCCAGTGAGGAATATCAGTCACTACATCTGGATTATATTGAAATTAATCTATCTGTGGCACAGTGCATGCAAAATGATTTGGCGGATCAGGTGTTGGAAACATTGAACCGCTATCATGTTACACCAGATCAGATCAATTTGGAAATTACAGAAACAGCCGTTTCCCATTCCCAGAAAGCGATGATGGACAATTTGAATGCACTGACGGATGCGGGAATTAGTTTCTCACTGGACGATTTTGGTACGGGATATTCTAACATGTGGCGGATTGCTTCTTTGCCACTGCAGATAGTAAAGCTGGATAAAAGTTTTACGGATCTGGAAGACAATCCTAGATTATTGATTGTCCTTCAAAATACCATTAAGATGATTAAAGATATGAATATGAAGATTGTGGTAGAGGGTATAGAGACAGAGCAAATGGTAAGTCAATTCTCGGAACTGCAATGTGAGTATATTCAGGGATATTATTACTCCAAACCCATTCCAAAGCAGGAATTTGTTGCTTTTATTCAAGAGGCAATGGAGTAGAGGGGATTGGGATGAAAGGGAGTAGGAATAAATAAACCTACCTTGTACTTGGCCGTGCAGGTAGGTTTATTAAAATCAACTAAGAGGCTAACCACTTTGTGGGCGGTTACTCTTGTTCAGTTATTTTTTTGACTACCGGAATCCATATCTCACTTTGATAATCAGAATCGGTTGGTTTTCCGAAAGCGGAATACCATTCGATATTATATTTGCCGGCTAGTTCATATTCTGTATTTCCAGGAAGCCAATCCTGCCATATCTGTGTATTGACTGTCTGTATAGCATCCGGTATGGCACCGACACATTTAAACTTTGCCCACAAAGATTCTGGCAGTTCATAGACCTCCAGTCCGTCAGGGACATTTCCGCCCATATATCTTCCTGCAATCATATAGCGAAAATTTCCATCCTTGCCAATATCGTCAATACATACACCGAATTCGCCAATACCATTGTCATATACAGCCTGCTCCAGATCGTTGGATGGTGTTTTTCCAGCAAAGATAAGTGCTTGATGTTTTCCGTACACTTCATCCCAGAATTTTGGGATTTCTTCATAAGAGTGGTCAAAGGAAAACTCCCTTGAAAAACCAATTAATTTCAAACCTGTCAATTTTTGAATCGTAAAATCCATTTTTTCTCCTCCTTGAATGACAATGTTAATTCTCAGTGGATGAAAGGGTTTCATAAGATATCGATTCTTACGGATTGCAGAGGGGGGTGCGCTATGGAAACGAGTAAATGCTTTTGTAAAGCTTTCTGGAGTTTCATATCCATATCGATAGGCAATGTCTATGATTTTTTCCTGACTATCTACAATATCCAAGGCTGCGTGGTAGAGTTTACGGTTACGAAGATATTCTCCAATAGTATAACCTGTCATGATTTGAAATCCTTTTTGCAGATACATTGGTGAAATATGCACATAGTCTGCTACTTCTTCCACGTTTTGTATTGTAAGCAGATGATTTTCCATATAATTGATTGCGCCTTTAATACAAGTGAGCCACTCCATGATTCTTCCCTCTCTTTCACTGATGTTTTTATCTTAACAGGTGTCTGACCGTTTCTCTTGTCATTTTAGAAAAAGATCTGTCTGTATGAAGACAATAATATCATACCAGTTGTTTGTATGATAGTGGAATAAGTTTATTAACGTGATTTCAATGTAGCTGAAAATGTAAAAAAAGTGTCGTTTAATGCAATAATATTGAAAGGGATCAACAAAAATCCTATAATGGAAATCGATAGTTAATTAGTAAAGAGCAGAAGTCTGTTGTTTCAGCAGGAGATAAGTGGAGGAATGTATAATGTCAGCTGATTTTAAGAAAGTGGGAGAAAAGATGAAATATGCTAAGGAATTGCAAGAAAACATGGAGTCTTGTTTATGCAGAAAAGGGTGGAATACAGGAGAGATATCAGGCAGAGTGCGGGCAGGTCTGTTATTTTTGGGGCTTATATGGATCGTCAGTCTGAGTATTTACCCAATGAAGAGTTGTGCGAAGTCAATACCTACATCGATGAGTGAGGCAACTCGGGATGCAAATTATCAGAAAAAGTATATCCGGTTAAAGGTAATTTCTGCAACAGGCAAGAAGATTAAATTAAAAATTATCAATAATGGGGACAAGACATTTTTGTATACAGAAATGGATCTTAAGATTAAAAAGAAAAGTCAGGGAAAGTGGAAGAAAATTAAATTTAAAAAGCATGTGCTATTTCATAAATGTTTAGATCGAGTGGATCCGAATAGTAGTAAGACAATGACAATAAAATGGAAAGATTATTATAATGTGAATCAATTTAAAAAAGGGAAATATCAAATTATCTGGATGGACAGTAGTAAATTTTCAATTTCGTAAATCTTTTGTGAAAGGATGCTATCAGATAATGGAATAAATAATCTTCGGGATACATGGACTCTTTTTTGCTTGCAAATAGAGATTAACAAGGATGCTGGGGTCAAAAGTAGATAGCAATTGCGTGTAAACACGCATTGCTATCTACTTTTGACCCTTGCATTATAATATGATACAATCTATTTGTGGAAAACAGAGTGATTATTACGATCTATCAGTTTCATATAGATTCTCTAGTGGGTGGCGAGGAAGGAAAGGGAGATAGGAATGAACATACAGGTACAATGCTGTGGCGTTGTGGTTTTGATTTTAATATGGTATTTTTCGCTGAGAAAGAGACCTTTGGGACTGGAAACGGTAAAACTGTTTCTGGTTACTTTGGGCATGAATTCTTTTTGTATTTTGATGGATATTCTTTCTATTGTGGCAATCTGCTACCGGGATCGGATTTCTGGCTTTTTGTTGGCGTTGATTTGTAAAACCTATGTTCTTTCTTTGATCTGGGTCGGCTATTTTGAATTGTTGTATTCCAGTGCCGATTTCATGCAGGTCAGGGCAGAGCGGAAAAAAAGAAATCGGATTTATACGGTCTTGGTTCTGATGGCTACCTTCTTGATCTATCTTCTGCCTATTCATTATTACCAGAAAGAAAGTATCGTATATACATATGGGCCAAGCTGTATTGCAGCCTATGTCTTTGCCCTGCTTTTTGTTATGGTTACTTTGTATCAGGTTGGTATTCGGGGAAAGAAAATGAATCCCAAGCGAAGAAGGGCGATTGTAGTTTGGGTGATCATCTGGATTCTTGCGGCGGTAACCCAATTCCTTAACGCCAGATTGTTGTTGGTTGGCTTTGCTTCGGTTCTGGGCATGGTCATTCTGTTTTTTGAACTGGAGAATCCGGAAGCGAATCTGGATCGGGAGACAGGTGCCTATAATGCACATGCATTGGGTGAATATATAAAAATGCTCTATGATAAGCAAGAGGCCTTTTCTGCCATCCTGCTGTCATGGGATGATACCATGTTGGTCACAAATGGTAACCGTGTCATTCAGGCTGATTTAACCTTGCAGGGAATTGTTCGCTATGTGGAAAAGATCCAGGATGTAATAATCTTTAAAACCCTGGAACGTGAGCTGGTGTTGTTTACTGCAGATGAACTTCGGATGCAGGAAGTCTTTCGGGATGTAAAGGATCATATTGAAACAGTATGGCAGGAGAAAATGGGGGACGGGCAAAATGTGCCAATCTGTTATGTTATGCTGCCAAATTCTTTAATGCTTCGGAATGTAGAAGAGTTGATTCGGATTCTGCGGCATTTCCGTGCCAGTAGAGGAGAAAATAGTGAAGAAAACAGTATTTTACTGGATGAAATGAAAATTGGGCAATATATGGAGCGGGAAGAAACCGACCAACTGATTCGTTCAGCCATAGAAGAAGACCGGATCGAAGTATTTTATCAGCCAATCTACTCCACGCAGCAGGAACGCTTTGTTTCTGCAGAAGCGCTGGTGCGAATTCGGGATCTGGATGGATCTATGATATCGCCGGGCAGATTTATTCCGATTGCAGAAAAAAACGGACTGATTTCCCAGATCGGAGAGATCGTTTTCCGCAAGGTGTGTGATTTTATTCAGAGCAATCAATTGCGGGAGCAGTATGGAATCAAATACTTGGAAGTGAATCTTTCTGTCAGACAGTGTGAGAATCCACAGTTGGCAGATAATTATATCCGGATTATGGAGCAATATGCTCTGGATCCCTCTTGTATCAATCTGGAAATCACAGAATCGGCATCCATTCGAACCAGAACCAATCTGTTAGAAAATATGAGGAAACTCATGGATTATGGAGTGAAATTTTCATTGGATGATTTTGGGAATGGGGAGAGTAATCTGAATTATATTGTGGATATGCCAGTGTCCATTGTCAAGTTTGACCGAGATATGAGTCAGGCTTATTTCGCCAACCAAAAAGCAAAATTTGTGATGGAAGCGTCTATGCAGATGATCCATGATTTGGAGTTGGAAATTGTGTCGGAGGGTGTGGAAACCAAAGAGCAGATGGAGACGATTGCTGCTCTGGGGATTGAGTATATTCAGGGATATTATTTCTCCAAGCCACTTCCGGGAGAAGAATTTCTGGAGTTTATTCGCGCGAAGGCAAAGTGAGGGTACAAGATGGCACTTGATGTCCGGTGGACATCAGTTTAGTGCGAAGCGAAGCGTTGACCAAATACCCCGCCTTTTGGGGCGGACAAATTTCTTTTATTTATCTGCGTTGAATGATATCAGCCTTTCTGGTTATCCTATGAATAAGAGCAAAAGAAGAATAGTAATCGGAGAACAGAGTTCACAGAATCTTCACAAGAATTGTTAGCACTCTCTGTTGACGAGTGCTAACAAAAGTGTTATAGTGTAGTTGTCACAGGGAAATGGAATCGCTAAGCAGGTTTCAGGTCCTATGTTTTAGAACAACACCTCGGATTTCTCCGAACGTGCTGCAAATTTTATATCAGATGGGCAAGTGACTGCAATAGGGCAGTATACACTTTGCCATCACAGAAAGGGGATATGACTTATGTTAACACCTAGTATTTTTGGAGAAAATTTATTTGATAATTGGATGGAGGACTTTGCATTTCCATCATTTCCAAGATTTGCCGATATGGATAAGACCTTATTTGGCAAGAATGCAAACAACCTCATGAAGACAGACGTAAAGGACAACGGTAACGGTTATACTGTGGATATTGATCTGCCTGGTTTTAAGAAAGACGAGATCAAAATGCAGTTGGAGGATGGTTACCTGACTGTCAGTGCGGCTAAGGAAATGAAACAGGATGAAAAGAACGAAGAGGGAAGATATGTCAGACGGGAACGTTATGCTGGCAGTATGAGCCGCCGCTTCTATGTTGGCAAGAGTGTAACAGAGGATGACATTCATCCAAAGTATGAGGACGGGATTCTGACCTTCCAGCTGCCGAAGGAAGAGAAGCGGATAGAGGAGCAGAAACGTTATATTGCCATTGAGGGCTAGGTAGGGAAGAGTTGATTGGTTAACGGTGTATACATGCATTGTCAGTTCCTATGACAGGAATTGTTTATATTGATGCCATGAGACCGATATGCGGAGACTGGGGCAGCCACAATAGATGAGTTGTGGCTGCCCCGAATTTTTATATTAAAAACAAATCCGAATACTTTGAATTTTGATGCAGGTGCGAAAAGCAAGCAGTACTATTTTGCCTGGTTCTGTAGTCCATGAGTTCTTGAACCAGGTTGACAAATGAAACCACTTATGTTATGGTGGTTTATAATGTAAAACGATTAGCTGCATAATGGAGGTGCCTTCATGATGAAAAGGAAATGGATGGGGATGATTCTGTTAATCAGTATATTGCTAATGTCATGTGGTGTGCAGAATCCAGTAGAAACAGAGAACGGTTCCGGAATGGAACCGCAGGAGAAAAGCATTAAGGAAGGTATGCCAAATGAGGTAAAAACAAAAACCTCTATGGAGGAAGTGGGAAGATACAGTTCTCCCACTAAGGCTGCAGTGGGAGATGATGGAGAATTTTATTTTGTAGAGGTGCAAAATGACTCTTGTACGGTACATATTTTTAATTCTGAAGAACAGCAGATAGGAACGGTTACCTTGAAGACGGGCTATGATCTGTTTGGCGTAGAAGTAAAACAGGGACGGGTTCTGCTCTTTACCTATAATAATGATTATGAGAAGGCATTGTTGTATCATTATGTGATGGAAACCAATGTGGTGGAGGAATATGCAATTCCATGGCATGAAGAATATATTGTATACAAAGATTCCATTTATTTTTCCACGGAAGCAGAGAATGATCCTATGATTATTAAAACGAATTTTAAAGGGGAAGTGGAAAAGAAAATTCAGTTAGTAGAAGACTTGTTTGACTTTTCCATGAAACTGATTTATCAGGACCGTATCTATATTCAAGATTTAATTGGTGCCCGCAGTATCATAGATGATGGGGTGGTTTATTCGATGAATTTAGATGGCAGCGATTGGAAGGAAATTGACTTGGGAAAAAAGTTTAAAGGGAAATATGGTTATTCTTTTGACGCTTCTGGTGGTTATATATATATGACCATTTCCACCGATATAGTGGGAGATCCATGCAGTCTGTACCGGTTTGCAATAGACGGCAATGAATTGGAATTAGTTGCACAAAGCGAGAAAATAGATGAATTTGCCATAGGTAAGGATGCTATATTTTATATAACAAATGATAATTATACAACGATCTATTCCGTCAACAGAAAGACGGGAGAGGAACAGGAATTTAAGCAGATAGAAATAGATGATGCAAAGAGAATGGCAAATGCCCTTATGGTTTCTGAGGATAGTTTGATTATACAGACAGTGGAGTATGATAACTTTGACTTTGCGAATCTTATGAAAGTGGGAAATGAAGAGTTTATAGTGGTTCCACAAGAGTAATTCACTAAAAAGTAAATTTAGGTTGTTTTTTGGTAGATAAAAATGTATTATGCTATATTTTTTTGGTGTAAACATTGCCTGGACATTGATATTGTTTTAGACATCGTAAAAATTGTAATTATAATATGACCATACATACGTATAGATAGAACTGCAAATGATACCCTGAAAAGTGCAAATTGTACCAGAATAGTTACAGAAATGATTTCGGATGCTTATAATAGAGCCAATTAGTGTTACAAAAGGGGAGATTCATATTATGAGCAGAACAATCAAAGGAAAACTTACCATCAGCGTCATTTGTATTGTGGCAGTCAGTATCATATTGACCACAGTGGGAACCGTTATTGTAGCCAGCAGGCATTTGATTCAGAATCAGACAGATGCCCTGCAGCTCAATGCAGATAAATATGCGGAGGAAATCAATACCTGGATCCAGGAGGAGAAGATGGTGGCAGAAGGTGCTTCCAATAGTATAGAGGCAGCTTCAGATGCTGGAGATGATTTTATTCAGTCCGTTGTGGACGCCTATGCAGAGGGGCGGGAGGAGTTGCTTAACTTATATTGTGGAACGAAGGACAGTCATTTTATCCAGTCTAACAGGGAAGCAGAAATTCCAGAGGGCTATGATCCGGTACAGCGTGGGTGGTATCAGGAGGCAGAAAAGCAGCAAAAAACCATTGTTACAGATCCTTATTGGGATGTAATAACGAATCAAATGTGTACCACAATTGCCTCTCCGGTTTACATAGGTGGTGAATTGGCAGCGGTAATTGGTCTGGACGTGACTTTGGGAACGGTAACAGATCTGACTGGCAGCATTGATTTTGCAGAAGGTGTCTATGGATTTTTAGTAGACAGCAGTGGGAATTATATCGCCCATAAAAATAAAGAATATGAGCCTACAGAAGATGAGGCAGTGGCAGTTGCTGATATTATGCCGGGATTAACGAAATTGATGGATGGGACAGAGAACCAGGTAATCCGGCAAAAGGACTATGATGGAAGTTCCTGCTATTTTGCCGCTTCTAATATTTCGGGAAGTGATTGGAAATTAAGTGTTGTTGTGCCAACAGCGAATGTGACCCGTTCTTTGACAGCAATGATTGCAGTGGCTCTGGTTATTGCACTACTGATGATAGCTCTGGTTACTGTGTTTATGGCGGGGCTGATTGGCAGAATGCTGGCACCGGTACAGATGTTAAAGCAGTTTGCCTCCGGTGATTTCTCAGAGAATATCGTTCATGAAAAGGAAATTCCAAAGGAGTACAAGAATGAAACAGAGCAGATCCGGACAGCAACCGTAGAGGTCAAACAGCAGATTCGCAGTATTATATTGAATACGAAAGAGGAAGCGGAAAACATTGGAACCATTGCAGAGGGAACTTCGGAAGAAATGGCGGTGTTGAATCAGGATCTCTCTGATATATTGGAGTCTGTGGTAGCGGTTATGAAGCAGACTGCTATGGCAGAGGAATTGGCGGAGCGGATACAAAATACAGGGCAGGAATTGGGAATTCTGGTAGAAAATGTGACCAGGAAAGCCAGTGAGGCAGAGGAACAGTCCGGGAATATCATGGAACGTGCAGGGGAACAGCAGGAGAATTCAGAAAAATCCGGCAAAGAGGCAGTGGAACTTTATCAGAAGACCAGGGGAGAACTGGAGCGCGCTATTGCAGACAGCCAGCGGGTGCGGGATATTGATACCTTGACAGAAGAAATCCTTTCTATCAGTTCACAGACCAATCTTCTGGCACTGAATGCTTCTATTGAAGCGGCCAGAGCCGGTGAAGCAGGAAAAGGCTTTGCCGTAGTTGCAGATGAAATTCGTGAATTAGCGGATCATTCCAAGGAGGCGGTAGATAAAATTCGCCAGGTTACAGAGGGTGTGGTGGAGAATGTTTCTCTTTTGTCTGGCAGTTCCAAGAAATTGCTGGAATTTATGAATGGCAAGGTTATGGAGGACTACCAGAGTATGGCTGAATTAGCCGAGATGTACAAAAAAGATGCGGTATTTTACAGCAGTATTTCCAGTGATCTGGGAACTGCCTCCAAGCAGATGAGCACCAATATGGAGGGCATTAACGAGACGATTCGTTCTATTACGGAACTGGTTGGGGAAATTGCAACATACGTACAGGGCGTGGAGCAATCTGCCCAAAGTTCTAATAAAAATTCCAATACTGTATTGAATAGAATGGAAGAATTATTCCGTCTCAGTGAATTGCTGAATCAGACGGTGGCATCTTTTAAGATTTAATTTCATTTATGTTTATGTCATTTCTTGTGCTTAACATGTACGAATCGTACATGTTAAGCACTTTTGTGGATTACAGTCAATTTTCCATAATCGATTCATTATATCATTTGTGGGATTCTTCTTGTTTTGTACCAGATTGAAACGATTCGCTTCTGAAAATTTTCCCTCAGAAAATCTTGTGCATTTTCTCTGTTCCATATATAATGTAGTTTGGAATGTTTAGAATGATATTACATACTTTAGAAGACTTGCGTAAGAATGGAGGATTTTATGCCAAAAAGAACAGATATCCATAAGGTGCTGATAATTGGTTCCGGACCGATTATCATTGGTCAGGCATGTGAGTTTGATTATTCCGGCACACAGGCGTGTAAGGCGCTGCGGAAGCTGGGATATGAGATTGTACTGGTCAATTCAAATCCGGCTACGATTATGACAGATCCGGAGACGGCTGATGTCACTTATATTGAACCATTGAATGTGGACAGACTGGAGCAAATTATTGCCAAAGAGCGTCCAGATGCATTATTGCCAAATCTCGGCGGACAGTCAGGACTGAACCTTTGTGCAGAGCTGAATAAAGCAGGGATTTTGGATAAATATCAGGTCAAGGTAATTGGTGTTCAGGTGGACGCCATTGAGCGTGGAGAAGATCGTATCGAGTTCAAGAAAACCATGGATAAACTGGGGATCGAGATGGCGAGAAGTGAGGTTGCCTATTCGGTAGACGAGGCACTTTCCATTGCTGATCAGCTGGGATATCCGGTGGTGCTTCGTCCAGCCTATACCATGGGAGGAGCCGGCGGCGGTCTGGTGTACAATAAAGAGGAGTTAAAGACAGTTTGTGCCAGAGGACTGCAGGCAAGCCTGGTTGGTCAGGTTCTGGTGGAGGAGTCCGTGCTGGGCTGGGAAGAGTTGGAGCTGGAAGTAGTGCGGGATGCCGACAATAATATTATTACTGTATGTTTCATAGAGAATATTGATCCATTGGGAGTCCATACAGGAGATTCCTTCTGTTCAGCACCGATGTTGACGATTTCCGAGGAATGTCAGAAGAAGCTGCAGGAGCAGGCATACAAGATTGTAGAGTCCGTGCAGGTCATTGGCGGTACCAATGTGCAGTTTGCCCATGATCCGGTAACAGACCGTATCATTGTTATTGAGATCAATCCACGTACCTCTCGTTCCTCTGCACTGGCATCCAAGGCAACAGGGTTTCCGATTGCTCTGGTGTCCGCTATGCTGGCGTCAGGTCTGACGCTGAAAGATATTCCGTGCGGCAAGTATGGCACATTAGATAAATATGTGCCAGACGGAGACTATGTTGTTATTAAATTTGCCAGATGGGCATTTGAGAAGTTTAAGGGTGTGGAGGACAAACTGGGAACTCAGATGCGTGCTGTAGGCGAGGTTATGAGCATTGGAAAGACTTATAAAGAAGCTTTCCAAAAGGCGATCCGCAGCTTGGAGACCGGCAGATATGGTCTGGGTCATGCCAAGGATTTTGACACTCTTAGCAAGGAGGAATTGCTGCATCGTTTGGTAACACCTTCTAGCGAGAGACATTTCCTGATGTACGAGGCTTTGCGTAAGGGAGCCACTGTGGATGAAATATTTGATATTACCAAGGTAAAGCATTATTTTATTGAGCAGATGAAGGAACTGGTGGAAGAGGAAGAAGCACTTTTGCAGGGAAAAGGCAGTATGCCATCGGATGAGCAGTTGATTACTGCCAAGAAGGATGGTTTCTCTGATAAATATTTAAGCCAGATTCTGGAGATTCCAGAGGAGGATATACGGAACCAGCGTCTGAAGCTGGGTGTGGAGGAAGCCTGGGAAGGGGTTCATGTCAGCGGAACCCAGGACAGTGCTTATTATTATTCCACTTATAATGCACCAGATAAGAATCCAATTAACTCTGACAAGCCAAAGATTATGATTTTGGGTGGTGGTCCAAACCGAATTGGTCAGGGAATTGAGTTTGACTATTGCTGTGTTCATGCAGCTATTGCCTTGAAGGAATTGGGCTTTGAGACAATTATTGTCAACTGTAATCCAGAGACAGTGTCTACCGATTATGATACCTCCGATAAGTTGTATTTTGAGCCGCTTACATTGGAAGATGTGCTCAGCATCTATAACAAAGAAAAGCCGTTAGGGGTGATTGCCCAGTTTGGTGGACAGACACCGCTGAATCTGGCGGCAGAGCTGGAGAAAAATGGCGTGAAGATTCTGGGTACGGCACCTGCTGTCATTGATTTGGCAGAAGACAGGGATCTCTTCCGTGCCATGATGGAGAAACTGGATATTCCGATGCCAGAGTCAGGCATGGCTACCACAGTGGAGGAAGCCATCAAGATTGCATCAGACATTGGCTATCCTGTTATGGTGCGTCCTTCCTATGTATTGGGTGGCAGGGGCATGGAGGTAGTCTATGATGACGATGCTATGACCGAGTATATGAATGCAGCGGTAGGGGTAACACCAGACAGACCAATTCTGATTGACCGTTTCCTGAATCATGCTACTGAGTGTGAGGCAGATGCCATCAGTGACGGAACCAATGCCTTTGTTCCAGCTGTTATGGAGCACATTGAGCTGGCTGGAGTTCATTCCGGCGATTCCGCCTGCATAATACCGTCTGTGCATATCTCCGAGGAGAATGTAAAGACCATCAAAGAATATACCCGGAAGATAGCAGAGGAAATGCATGTCCGTGGATTGATGAATATGCAGTACGCCATTGAGAATGGAAAGGTATATGTTCTGGAAGCCAATCCAAGAGCATCCCGTACGGTACCATTGGTATCCAAGGTATGTAATATCCGTATGGTACCGCTTGCCACAGACATTATCACGGCAGAGCTGACTGGTCGTCCTTCACCGGTTTCTGCCCTGAAAGAGCAAAAGATTCCGAATTATGGTGTGAAAGAAGCAGCATTCCCATTCAATATGTTCCCAGAGGTAGATCCGGTTCTGGGACCGGAAATGCGTTCCACCGGTGAAGTGCTGGGATTATCCGGTTCCTATGGAGAGGCCTTCTTCAAGGCGCAGGAGGCAATTCAGTCTAAGTTGCCGTTAGAGGGAACTGTTCTGATTTCTGTGAATAATAAGGATAAGGAAGAAGTGGTTGGCGTGGCGAAAACCTTTGCCGAGGACGGATTCCGTATTGTGGCAACAGCCGGAACCTATGATATCTTGTCAGAGGCAGGCATTGATGCTGTCAAGGTGAACAAGATGCAGGAGGGTCGCCCGAATATTTATGATATGATTACCAATGGAGATATCCAGTTAGTGATTAATTCTCCAAGGGATAAAGATGATATTAATGATGACAGCTATCTGAGAAAGGCTGCCATTAAGGCAAAGATTCCTTATATGACCACGGTGGCAGCAGCAAAGGCAACCGCAGAGGGAATCCATGCTGTGAAGAACGATGCCAGCAGTGGTGTGAAATCGCTGCAGGAATTGCATCAGGAGATTTGCTAGAGACGGAGTGTTTTAATAAATAAGAAGAATATACGATTCAATAAAAAAGAGGTGCTGTCATAACTGACTTTGCACCTCTTAATATATAGAAAAATGCTCACAACATATATGCTGTTATATGGTGGTTATACCAACAAAAACGCTTTAGCGTTTTTGCAGTGCAAGCTGTTGAACTTGCACTTTTTACTCTTTAATTATGTCGATTGCCGTTAAATTTACACCTAAGCTAGTCAGCAATACTTTCAAAGAAATATAATCTTTTTTTAGGCATTCATAAGTTTTTACAGCATTTTCACTTTTTGCGTTTTCCATGTGATCCTGAA
Organism: uncultured Clostridium sp.; assembly: GCA_947174825.1. The sequence continues at coordinate 540 of CAMWKN010000003.1, read as the reverse complement.
TTTTCTGAAAATCATTGATAGCTCTTTCAATTATTTCACCATTACTCGGCATATGATCACCCCCTTTTTATAAAGAGTATAGCATAATAAAAGGGCAAAGTCTATTATTTCTAAGACTTCTAGGAAGTATTACTCTTTAAAAGCCACCCCTTTGATGGAAGAAATACGTATCAGTTTATCTTTCTGTTCTTTTGGTGTTTCAATGTGAATTAGAGCCCATTTTGGATCAATGTCCATTAATATAGCTTTGTCGTGTCTGTCTGCACCTAACAGATCCATATCTTCTTCGTCTTCATAAAAATCCAGAGATATTTCTTTCCCGATATATGGCGCAAGAATTTTTGCCATATCGTCTTTTACACTGCTTCTCTCTGCATGTAAATTACCGCTTTCGCTGCGTTCTGCCCGGCGCGTTCTTGCATAGATGCTGCCCATCTGGATAAATGCAAGGAATCCGAAAAATGCCCATATTTTATAGAGAAGATCCATCTTAGTTTTCCTCCTGTTCCACGATTTCAAATGAAAGTATTGATGAAAGAG
>CAMWKN010000002.1 GCA_947174825.1 uncultured Clostridium sp. | reverse complement strand
TCATAAGAACGATTTGTTCCCTGAAGAACCAATCGCTTGAGAGTAATATTATCCGCCGGAACGCTTTCATTTCCTAAGCGAATATAAGCCGTCATATTTCCCTCACCCACATAGTAATATGGTGTTTCTTTACCTGCATACACATCAAGAAGAATCAATTTTTTATCGTCTTCCATGTGAAAACGTAAATTCACTTTCGGAATAGAATCAATTTTCGTTTTGATTGTCTCACTTATAAACTCCGCATCGGATTCTGCATCTTCTAGCCCGACAACTTCATCATCATTGGTAATGCCCCAAATCAAAGTGCCACCAAAGCTGTTAGCAAATGCGCTGACACTTTTCAGCCAATCCTTTACCTTCTTTCTTTCAACGCTACGCTTTTTATCATATTCGGTTGCTTCTCCAATTAATTTCTTTGGATCAATTTGCATCGGCTAACTTCCTCCTTAACGACTAAACATAAGACTTATCTACGCACTCTAAATCTATAATCTTTCTTTACTTATTAAAAATTCTTTTCTGACATATAACTCATTATAATTTTGTAATCATTCCACAATCGAGCATCGTGTACAATATTATAATTTTCGCTAATCTGCTTTCTTTCTCTTTCTAATCTCTTGTAAAAAGAATTTTTCTTTCCTACATACACTTCTTCATTAAATCCCACCAAAACCGCAAATTGATCTCCAGTAATATCAACAATTGTATTGTTATCCATTACAAGCCATGCATGATTTGTTGTATTGTAAGGATTTTTATCACGATATGTTCCAATTACTTGTCTCGTGTGTATATTATATTCAGTATATAGATAGTACGCCAATAGATCGCATGAATCATCGCAACATCCCCTTGGAAAATTACTCATTCTGTCCTTGCTATGAAATCTTCCATCAAATTTTGCATCCATTATTGCAGCACGAAAAGTTGTTGCAATATTATATATATCTTTATTTCTCAATTTTCTTATATTCCTTTTATCCTTTCAAACATCATCTGAGTTAATACTGATTTAGTTTGTCTCAACTCAAGTCTAATCTAAAACTAGCTTAAGCCACTTGTTTATTAACTAGAGTAATTTTGCTTTATAGATAATACACTTTATCAATTGTTAGTAATGTTTAAATTCATCCCCTACTTATCCTTGATTACTTAAATAAAACTCTCTTATTTTTTCCAAAGCATACTCTGTATAAAATTTCTGCGATGCAGATTTTGTATTCGTACTGTCTAATCTTCTTTCATATACACAATTCTCGTTATTTAATATTGACTTTTTTGCAGCCAGAAATATCTTGCTCTGTTTAAAGTTTGGAATATTATTTTTACACCACTCTACTACTTCTTGATGTGAATATTTCCATGTTTTTCTAAATTCATCATCACTCATGCTAACAATATTATTGGAATCTGGAGAAAAACTAACTTTTGATACTTTTGTAAAACTCACATCTGCATCTTCTTCATCTGTTATTGAAGCTAGTATAGACCGATTTGTTTGCTTTTTAACGCTTTCTAAATATAAATCAAATCCTAAAACAATTGAGTCATCAATTCCCTCGTCATTTAATTCCTGTATCACATCAACAATACTTTTTATAAATTGAGCAGCCTCATCTGATGCAGCATATTTTGCTACATTATTCGATAAAAAATCTTCAGGCTTAAACGGTAATTTAAATCCAAGCGGCAATATGAACAGTCCCTCATTAGCCATAATATCTTTATCGAAAAATTCTTTCATAAAATCAGCATAATTAAGCGCCATTCTAGCAACAAGCATAAATATGTAAGGTTCTAACTCATCGCAGTAAAAATGAGTAACTTGATTCCTATATTTCTCTACTTCTTCAATATTGCGTTGTATAGCCGTAAAACAGTTTTTCATTATACCATTTCTATGCTCTGCCACATAGCTTAAGGCCTTATCTGCACTTATGGTATGCCCATCCTCTGTAAATATAGATTTGTTTTTTATATATTTCTTGATATATGCTTTTAACACTAACTCCCATGCATTCATCATCAACAATGTTACTGTTTCATACCGATATGTTATATTAGGTTTGTTATGAATTTCAATAGCAGCAAAATATGCAGCTATTGAATTTTTCACTAAATTATTTTGTATCATTTTCCGCTTGGTCATATAGAATTCCTCGTACATTACGCATATTTTATGTTTCAGATTAATAGTTAAAAAGTTATATTTAGAATAGTCTTGTCTCTTTATTTAAAACAATATCATAATTCTTCATATGGAAAATCACATACTTATTATTACTTCGTTCATCATTGTTGAACAAGTCACAATAAATACCCATGTCTATATTAGACTATATTTGCACATATAGTCATCAATATCTTTTTTGATAGAAATTGTCATAGCAAATATATTGAATACTCTTATTACATGCTGGATATCCTCATCTGTGAGTTTCATGCCGTTTCGGTCTTTTAACCATTTTTGCAGACCATGATATCCTCCAAAACAAAAATCCCAAAGATCTTCAGTAACATTCGCAAAAAACTGTGTGCGGTTAATATAAAGAGAGTTACCTTTAAGTTTTCTGCTCCCCACAATTCGATCTCCTTCACCTGCAAAATAAATATCCAATGTATTGTTAACAGGCAATTCAAAAAGATGCAGTCTTCTCAAAGTTCCTCCCAACTCAACTATTCTTTTAAATGCAGTACTATTATTCGGAATAGGTATTCTAGGAAAATCAATTCTTAACAAAGAATTATATTTCTCAACATACAATGGACTGTTTAATATACCATATGCGTAATCAAACAAATCCATCATATCAAAGGCATTTCCCGAATCATTTAAACTCTCTGAAAACTTTAAACCGATATTATTTTCAAATCTCAAAACCAACTCTTTATTAATATTAGGATTATATTTTTCACCTTCATAAATAAACATCGGGCAAAGGACAGGAATACCTCTATTGCTATAGTGAAGCCTATTGTCAATCATGTTCTTTACTATTTGAATATGCGACCAATTATCCGTGACAACCTGTCTGTCGATAACTATGGCTAAATTATCATGTCCAATCATATGCTGCATAATATCATAACGATCACGGCTAACCTTTGACCTATCATAGTTAATGTGCCTAATGTCAAAAGGTCTATAATCATAAAGATAATCATATCCTGTTTCAAATGCATTAAATGAAACGAGATTTTCATCATCATGCGTTTTTATGCCACCCAAATAGTTTGGGAATAGTTCTGCAAGCGAGATTCCATCTGAATATTCTGCCGCTTGTGACAAATCAATTGGTTTAAAAAAATAATATGGCGAAACTGGCTGTACATTCTGCCAAACAATATTCTCAAATTTTGTATGTAAAAGAAAACGATACTTGCTTTCTCGTGACCCCGATACCTCAGCGTAATGAATTCTGGCATGATTCCCTGATAAACTACTTTTTCTTACAAAGAAGGAAATACATACGCCTAATTGAATATCAAACACATTTTCGTCTCGTTCCTCTGTTTCAGCAAAATCACGACCCATAACATTTCCCTGTAAATTTAAAATAAAAATATCTGTAAACCGATTAAGCAAATCCCAACGCATACCTCTAAAAGTTAAATTTGAAGCATAACTAAACGGCATTATATAAGCAATTACCGCATCGTCTTTGTTTTTGATCACTTCTTCAGCCAGACGAACAAACTTAACATAATCATCGTTGATTAACTTGAAATTCCTCTCATTTAAACGTTCCTGACTATTTGGCTCTCGCTTATAATCATCCATTAAAGCCATAATCCATTCATTTTGATTTTTACTATCAACATGAAAAGGTGGACTCCCAATTATAACATTGACATTATTTCCCCTACGGACTCTTTCCGCATTATAGCTTTCTTCTTCGAGTGGGTCATCGCTGCCAGAAATGAATTGTTGTCCTGAAATAAGCGAATTAGCAAGATATATTTGTAGACGCTTTTGGTCAGGGAAAGAATAACCCTGTTCTTGTAAAGTCATTGCTAACTTCATGTGTGCAACAGAATAAGGTGCCATCATAAATTCAAATCCATATATTCTATTCAATAATGTTTCTGAGACATATTTTCCCCACTCTAATTTCAATGCATTGCCAGATAGACCAGTTATTTTACTAAATGAAATATAGGTTTCCATGATGATTCTATCTAGAAATGTTCCTGTTCCAACTGCAGGATCAAAAACCGCTATATGATCATCCAAAAATCCATCCGAATACCCCAATTCTTCTTTTAATATATAATTTAGTGAACGAACCATAAAATCAACAACTGAGGCTGGTGTATAATATACTCCGCACCTTTTCTTTTGCTCTTTTTCAAAAATATCAAGAAACTTTTCATAAAAGTAAATTACAGGATCTTCTTTTCCGTAACCCGTTTGTCTATTGAAATCCTCCATAATGGCTTTTATATTTATGTTCTTCAAAGAATCAATCAACTCTAGGATATCTAATTCATCAAAATCGATCGGATTGTTTTGGGAACAGAATTCTTTAAGCAAATCTTGTAATAAAGGATTTGTAGATGGAATGCTTGCAATAGCAGTTTCCATACAAAAATCATCACTATCGGGATTCATACATCTTGCTGAAAACAACCCGTATACTAAGGTTTGGGCATACATTCCCATAAATTCCTTTTCCGAAAACTCAATGTTTAATGCATTTTTAAACCTATAAAATAGCATGTGTACTTTTCCGGATTCGTTCTCAACATTATATTGTCTGCTTAAAGAGTCAGATATTTCAAGTGCTTTTTGTGCCAATACTTCTGTGAGTTGCTGTGATGAACGTATTGCAAAATTTTTCTGCTGTAACGCTTTATTCCATACCGAAAGTCTATCAATAAAATTTTCATTTGTATTACATTCTAGAAACGAAATTCTGCTTTCGAAATTTTCTATCCCCTGTCTACTCTCTATTGAAGGAGTACAATAGACAATTTTTAATACAGGAAGTGCTGCTATCTGTTCTTCAAAAATAGAAAATCCTATCGTTCTGAAGGCATAATCTCCCCATAGGCACATAAAGAAAATATGATCACATGCCCAAGTAGCATGATCCTTGTTAGATTTCTTCGGCACTAAAGCACTCAGTATCTTTCTCAATGCAGTTACTTCCAATGTTTTACTTTCAAAATCAACAAGAAACACTGCCCATTCTTGGTTATCATTGAATGGTCTTATTTGCTTTAAAGCATTAATCCTTGCAAATTCTTCCTCGCGAATCCCCAAATCTGATGCATCGAAATCATATGTCAACTCATCAATATCATCAAAATAATCTTCGTCAATATTCCACTTCAAACTATCATTACAGTATCTAAGCAATGATTCAATATTATTGACATCTTTTAATGTATACTGCATATTCTCCTCCTAGACCCTATCGTTTTTCGTGGTCTTACACCCCTGTATACCCAAAAGTAAATTCTCCAAAATATCTCTCGCCATTTTTGATGGTATACCTTCTCCAATGACAAAGCGCAAAAATGAATCATCTACCCATTTGGGAACAGGCCAATCCAACGGTATGGACATAACAATAAATAATTCATATATAGATAACGCACGTGCATCACTATAAAGCGTATCCGTTCCCTCCTGATACGCTCTTCCTGGATGAACCGTTGCAAGTGTGGAAATATAACCATTAAACATTGTTATTGTCCTAGCTGGTTTATCCCAACTCATTCGACGATAATGATTATGATGGGCCTTTATCTCTGTACCATCTTTTTTCTGAGGATAGTATATTTCGTTAAAAATAGCAGATGTTCCTGTCGGAGTATGAATCATCCATTCGACTTGTCTCCACGGATGAACCGGAGGATGATGCCATTTAGATATTTTCTCACCCTCAAGACGCTTTTTTTCGTAATCAGGAAATTTCTCCAATGTTAAATCTATACCTTCTTGCAACAGAGGATCTAATGAAGGTAGATTGCCTATTGCTTCTTGTAATGTTACCTCTTGAACCTTTGACGGAAATTCCCACCTAATCCCCCACTTTTTCTTAACAAGAAGATAAATGTTCCTTTCGCGAAGCTGCGGAACACCAAAGTCTTTTGCCTTAGCAAGTGTATTCTCGTTGAATATATAGTCATCACCGAGTTCAGACATAATATAGTCAGGAATTTTAACTAATTTATTATTAACTCGGATTTTTGTTTTCAACTGTCTTGGTACATTTTCAAGCATTACAAAATCAGGTGATACACGATGAATAACATCCATAGCATAGAAAATAAGCTGATTACGTGGATCTTCGGGATCTCTATTTCCTGCAACACTCATGCCTTGGCAAGGTGGTGTAGCTATTATTAAGTTCACACCTTCTGCAATAGCTTTGCTAACAATCTCATCTCTAACTTCTTTATCAATAATATCCCCACAAATCATTTCCGTATGTGGATAAACCTCACTATAAAAAAGAGCTCTTTTTTGATCAACTTCGTTAGCAAGTACAATATTTACACCTATTGTTTCAAACATCGCTTCAGCAATACCAACATTAGCAAAGAGCGATAATCCTATAATCTCATCCATCTTTTTATACTCCAATTAAACTATGTTTTCAAAAACTTTTTTTACAAATAAAGGCGGAATCCCTTCTCCAATAACGGAACGGACAAAAGCTATATTTGTATCATTAGGTAACGCCCAATCATCAGGCAAAGACATTACTCGCATCAATTCAAATAACGTCAATACTCTTGGATCCGAATAAAGAACGTCTCCGTCCTCATCAATTCCCAGATAACGCCCCGGATGGACATTATTCTGTGATGAAATTTTTCTGTTATCCATTGTTACTGTACTGGCAGGATCACTCCATCTCAATCGTCTATATGTACTCTTATATCCTGTTACAGTCGTTCCATCAGCTTTTTGTGGAATGTACTTATCATTGTCAAAAGCAGTTTTACCTGTCGGAGTGTGCATCATGGTTATCACTTGTCTTTCTATATGTACAGGTGGAAGATGCCATTTTGATACCTTCATACCTTTCATTCTCTTAATCTCATAATCAGGGAATAGTTTTTGAAATGCTAGAGTATCAATATCTTTAACAAAGGGGTCAAGCGATGGCAAATCACCAATTGCATCTTCCAATGTTACAATTGATTTATCCGGATCAGGCAATACCCATTTCTTACTCTGATCTAGGCGTGTCATTAAAATAATCGTTCTGTGTCTGCTCTGCGGAACAGAATAATCTTTTGTATCTATTTGATTAAAAGAGAGTGAATATAATCCTCCCAAATACTTTTTCAGATAATCAGGTATTAATATCTCATCTCCTTCAATATATATTGTTTTTTCGATTAGTTGAGGCACATTTTCAATAAAAACATACTTCGGATTTATGTCTAAAATCATCCGAACCACTGGTGCAATCAGAAGATTCCTCATATCATGTTCATCTTGATTTCTATAAGCTCTACTAAATCCTTGACAGGGCGGTGTGGCTATAATAGTTTCAACCCCCTTTTGAATAGCTTTATTCTTAAGTTCCTGATAGACACTCTCGTCCGTTATATCACCACAAATCATCTCAGTATCTGGATATATTGTAGAGTATAATCTTGCTCTTCTTTCAACTAATTCATTTGCAAGCACAACATTGACACCTATCTTTTCAAGATAAGCTTCTGCCACTCCAATATTTGCAAACAAAGACATTGCTCGCATCGTTCTGTACCTCACTTAATCCAAATGCAATGATATTATTAACACAATTGCATCCATGTTACTAATCGAATCTTCACACCAATCGGTGCCTGTATTGCACGCATATATGTCTTTTTAATATATGCTTCAACTGTTTTACGAACCGATGAAAATTCTTCCTCCGTTGTAATCAAATACCTTTCTTGTTCTGGCAAACATCTTATCTCTTTCCATATATCATAGGCTTGTTCATTAATTTTGTTGGTCTCATTTTCAATAAAATACCACCTATATAATCCATTGCCAGCAGTCCATTTACCATCAGCCCTCTTAGTTGGTAATTCATAGCAGAAAAAAAATCCAGGCTTTGAAAATGCTACTTTTCCACTATACATTTTCTTTGGCAATGTTGGAAGAATATCCTCATACAGCGGATTTTCATTAAGCAAATCCTGATATGCCAGTGACATTTCTTCATCCAAAGATGTTTCTCCTTCATACTGTGAATTAAATTCCTTCAATGCTTCATAATCATCATCGGGAGTCAGCAATTTTTTGCCTTCAATTCCAAATGCTTTAGATATTCGCAAAGTCTTTTTGGAGACAGTTTCATATAAAGATAACAGTTTTTCCAATTCTACTGGTGGCAAAAAGTTCCAATAGAACGCCTTATCTCTATCATTAGCGTATTCTGGATGATCCTGAAGCATCTTCGCTTCTACATCTGCATTTCTTCTCCTGTCCACACGTCCAATTCTCTGCATCAAACGAACTGGATTCCAATGCAATTCATAATTAATCAGGCAAGAAGCGTCTTGAAGATTTAGTCCCTCAGCGAGAACATCTGTTGCAATCAGTATATTAATTTCATCACTTATTTCTGCCGAAGATTTATCATTGTAATATGGGGCAAACCGTTGCACCAATTCGTGACGATTTCCTTTGCTCTGTCCATCTGTTTCTTCCACATGTTCAAATCCAGCTTTTAATAATTCTCTATATATGTATTTTGCAGTTGCACGATATTCAGAGAAAATGATCACTTTCTTCCCAACTATATGCGGATCTTCTCTGAGAATCCTCACAAGTTCACGAATTTTATCATCATTCTCCGTTCTGAATCCCATTATATCCCCAATAAACTCTGCAAGGACTTCCATATCAAGAATGGTGTCGTCAATCATTGCACGAATATCAAAATCAGATACATCTAAATTATCCTCTATTTCCCAAACATAATCCAGAAGATCATCTTCAAAATTTTCAACCACAGCGTCTATATTTTCAGCAATAAAATGATTAACATAATCACTTATGTCAGACTGTCTATTCATAAACCTTTCTATCTGTCGCTTATTGCCATATTCCTGATAATCAATTATGAATTTCCTTAACCGGGCATATATTCTTACACATGTCTCAGCAAAAGCCTCTATCGAACTTTCAAATCGTTTTAATAGCAATTGTCTTATTAGGTTTACTACTTGCTGTTGTCGTCCAGAAACCATATCGTCAATCTTCGACTTATCGCCAATATAATAAGTTTCCTCATACGGAGAATAAACTGCTAAAGCCAATATAGGCAGCGTTTTCCCCGTTTTTTTATCCTTACGATAAAACGAATCAACAAAATGATCAATCAAATTGCCATATGATTTCCGCAAAGAATAATTTGCTACAATTGGTGCCTGCCTAATAGAGAAAAGGACTTTTGCTCCTTCTTCACACGATAAACTCCTTTTTACATAAGCACGACTTCTTTGTACAACCAATTCATTAACGAGTTGATCACCTCTAAAAATATCATCCGAAACATCTATGGAGTCTGAAACACTCGTCCCCGTCATTGTTGTTAGCTTTGTCTCCATTTTTTTGAAATGACCAGCAAGGCTATGAATTCCAAGTGGTGCTGCAGCAAAATAATCATCTTGACGATGTGTAAACAATTCAATAAGATGTTGCAAATCTAAAAAACTGTTGTTAATTGGAGTTGCAGTCAACATAAACATTTCCTTTGGAGAACCTGTAGCCATCATTTCAAATAGTTTGCGATATCTATTAGAAGATCTATTACGAAAATGATGTGCTTCATCAATTACAATAATCTCTGCCTGCTCAGCAATTTGTTGCATAAGATTTTCATTTTTTTCAAGTAACAAATCAGTATGATTAATAATTTTAAATGGATAAAAACTCTCCAAAATTTCCGGAATCTATTTCTTAATTGTTGTTTCCCATACCGATACTCGAGCAGATGCAGGAACCATCAAAACTACATTCTTACGCTCTTTCTTAACAAATCGTTCAATCAGCATTTGACCAATAAAAGTCTTTCCGAGTCCAACACCATCACATAAAAAGGCTCCGCCATATCTATTTGCAATTGAAATAAGGCTATTGTAACCATCTTTCTGATATTGAGATAATTCTTTATATACGACAGACTCATGATTTTCCCATTCTGATATAGTCTCCTCTCTACTCCTAAAATATTCATACATTGAGCGAAAATAAACATCAAATGGCTTATATTCTCTACTATGATTTTCAATTACTTGTAATACAGCCTCCGTTATATCCGTTCCCTCAGACCAACGTACCTCAAACCATTTTTGCAATTCTGCAACTTCATTATCAACTTGGACATTCAATTCAATATTTTTCGTAAGTCCAGCATGGGTGAAATTACTTGATCCTACAAGTGCATAACCCTCTGGCAAATTCATTGAAGAAATAAAGCTATTTCTATAATCATCACGGAAGTATGTAATATATGCTTTTGCATGAAACTTGTCATTATCATAGACACGACACTCGATTTTCCGGGATTTCATAGCTTCTACAACTGCCGGAACTCCTATCAGGAATTCATTATGCTCCTGTTCCTTATCTACGCTCTCTTTAAGCCGTGAAAGCAAAGCTTTTACGACCATATCAATCACATCTTTTGTTCTCTTAGTCATTTCATTGCCAAGAATTATCCTGATTTTATCTAACTTCTGCCAATTTTGATCCAAATCAAGTAAACCACCAATTTCAAAATACCCAGTTGCTATATCCATTTGTTTTGAAACCTGACACCACTCAGTTAAATACCGCTTAACAGTCTGTTCATAAGATGAATTATCAACAACATATAATCTTTGGTGTTCCATATCAATTCCTCATTTCTTTGTGGTAGGATATTATCTTTTGACACTCCATCTTTAAGAATGCTCTGATGCCAGCAACATCTCATTTCAGTGCATTATACTCTTGATAAAACATGACTCTTTTCTACCCTTGCCTCAGAATTGTCAGATTTCGTCTTTTCATTACTAATGCCATGTCAATCATTGTAATATCCACTCTCTGTTATGTTTTTGTGAAGACTTTTTGTTCCAAGTTTATCAACTATTGTGTTCAAATTATTTTTCAATAATTCAACAAAACCCCATAATATTGTACCATAAATCATTTAAGAAAACAGTATAATTTAAGTCAATAGACAAGTTTATTTGAAAATAATTCCGCTTTGTATATGTAAATAGGAGTAGTGTTCACTACTCCCATCTTCTACAAACTATATATAATATTCTCTCTCCAGTTCTATATCATAATAGCTACGTCTTTAATTTTCTTGATAACAAGATCCTCTTCATAAGCTTCCATCACTTTTTCACAACCTAACTTCTGCTCATTCAATATACTACCAACCTGATTAATCTGTTTTACTTCTGTCATTAACTTGATGCCATCATAAAGCCCCTGCTTATAAGCAGTTGTGCCATAAGCGGCTCCGCTGGCATTAGTAGCAGAAAGCGCCTTATCAACCAACATGTTTTGCTTTCTGCTCAATCCGGCTTTCTCCAGTTCATTTAACGATTCATCTACCTCCCTCTCTGCACATTTATACAAATCGCTTTCATCAAGTATATTCTGCAAAGCCGTGTGTATCCTTTCTTCCGCAAGAATATCCAGTAAATTTTCCTCTCTTTTTTCCACTCCGTATTACCTCCCGCTTCTTTCTCTTATATTGAATTATAATATGCCGTCATTGTGCCGTCAATATAATTTTAGCCGTCATTTCGACGGTATAATAATGTCATATTGGAGGTATTATTATGATGACTGATATAGCTAAATTTACATTAAGGACGGATGCTGAAATCCTTAAGAAATTCCGTTACGTTGCAGATTATAATGGTCGTTCTGCCAACAGAGAATTGGAAGTTCTTATGAAAAAGCATATTGCCGAATTCGAAAAAGAACATGGTAAAATAACGTTTGACTAATATTCCTTATCATACATTTTAAAGGTGGAGCAGTCGCCCGCTCCACCTTTATTAGTTGTATACTATCTCTTTAAGCACAATTTCCTCTGCCCGCGCTCTAATATTATTCATTCTCCGCACCCATTTCATCTGATCGGATGCTTTCAACGCCTCGTCCACTCCCTCTGTTTTCGCCATTTGCTCCGTCAGGAAGTCCATTCTCTCCTCCGCCTGCCTCTGTATTTCCAGACAGTGCACCTTCAGTTCGCCCGTCATCAACATCCCGCTGTAAACTCCCCTCCGGTGTTCCTTCAGATAACTTCTCCTCATCAACCCGTACTTGGTCAGCGATTCCTCCGGCTCTGAATCAGGTATCAAGTTCGGTATCAAATAATCTCCACATTTTTCATAAGTTAGGTTCATAGTTTTTCCTCTCTTCCTTATAAACTCACATCTCGTTTCCTATGTTGCTTTGTTTCTTCATGCCCATCTTTTTCAATCCCTAAATACTGTCTTATGTTCTTCAACTGCTTATCCGCTTCAGCCGCCTCTTTTTCTACTGTCTGGTATGTTTTCTTTAACTTCGCTTTTTGTGCTGCCATTGCATCATATTTCGCCTGCATCTTTTCCACATCCAAATATGTCGTCTTTATCCCATACCGTTTCAGCATATTTTCAGCACCGCCAAACAAAATAATCTGTGTTTCGTGATTTCGGAAATAGGCATCCTGATCTTTTGCTTTCTCATATCCCCGCTGGTATTTCCTGTTTGCCATGTACTGCTTCGCATATTTAAGGATTTCCGCTTTATTTTTCATTTCATGCTCTAACTCAACCATCTCATTACGGACAGTTTTAGCTACTGCATTTTTCTCTGCTATTTTTCGTTCCAGTTCTTCTATGGAACCACCTTCTGCATAACTGGCAGCAGCAATCTTTAAATTCTGTATATCTGCCCAATGCTTTAACGCCCCACTCTCTTGGAACTTCTCTTTATCCGTATCAATTAAAGTCCGCTTTGCATCCGGTCTCTTTGGAAAAGGAACTCTCTTTCTTACAGGGGAATAGTCTTGTGCTTTTACACATTTATCAATCCTTTCCTTGATTGACTCCTTCGTATATCCCTCACCAAAATTCTTTACACTCACACGAGTAAAATGATTCTGTCCCCAAGCAGAGAACGATAGATATTTCAGAGCATTATCTCCAAAGCTCTCCCCCTTAACCGCATATCCCTTTGAGCGCATCTGGCTGATAAAATCCTCATAACTACGCGCTTCACGAATAGCAGCATCCATATCCGACTTCATCTGCGCTTTCCATGATGTTCCCGCCTTTTCCATCTGCCATTCGTAATGCGTCTTTCCGCTATGGCACTGCTGCCCTGACGGAATAATAACCGACAATCCATGTCCCCTGCACAGTTCGTCTGACAAATTCCGTATTTGCCTGTATGTACGCTTGCAGTCATTATATTTTTTATGTTCCACGTTATCAACCGCACAGAAAATGATATGGTTATGGCAATGTTCCTTGTCTATATGCGTTGCAATGACGTAACTGTATTTATTCTCTAACAGCTTATCCGCAAGCTCTATTCCTATCTGATGTGCCATATCAAAATCCACTTCCCCCGGTGCAAATGACTGGATCAGGTGAAACGCCTGCTTATCACCCACACCGGAAGATTTTGATAACGCATCAATAAAATCATAATGTGCTGTTTCCACTCCACAGGCAAAAGAATCTATCAGAAGTTTGCCATCCGTTTTCTCTGGATTGCAGATATATTTTAATGCTTTCTGTACGGTTGCTTTGATAGCATGGATTCGTGTGTATGCCATACCTGCTTCATCAGCTCCTTTATCTCTTCCATATCTTCCTGATAGATATTACCCGTAACATTTACTCTTGCCGCTATCTGGTTCAGGCTTTTACTGATTCTGCTTAGATTAATATTGTAGTCATGCAGCTCCGAGTAATCCACAAAATAGGTATACCCATATAAAATCAAATGTCGCAGATAATCATTTCTATTTTTGTACTCTGCATTTTTACATTTGGCATCTAAAATATATTTCTCATCGTCATTAAGACGGAGAATAAGCTGATTGTTCCGTTCCCGTTTTTCCATTCTCAACCTCCATATTTTCTCACCACTTACAAAGAAATTGGCTTTATAAGGGGATAGGGGATTTTCCCCTACAAGCGGATTGGATATCCAGTTTTCCTTTTTGGATATCCGAATCCAGTGCTTGATATTCTAGATATTCTAGCTTTTATTTAATTCCTAAGAAATTCTGCTGCATATTTCCCATTTCTGCTCCTGTTAAATTTTCTGCAAACGACAACTTATATTCCAAATTGCTCTCAATACGGTTCCAAATTGGCACCCGAAATAGTTTTCTCACACTCAGCGGGTGCCAATTCGGAACCATCTGTCATCTACTCTCCCATTGCAAAAGCGAAGTCCAGCATATCTTCTGCTATACCCTCTTCAGGCTCTTGCTTTGACGTTTCCGCTTCATAAACCATCTGTTCTACACTTTGAAAAACAGATTTGTCTGCGAAATAATCCGTTATGCCCTCTAATACAAGCCTGGCAATCTCATTTGAAAATGCCCTAAGCTCATCGTTTGAGTCTCCATTCTGCTTACCTGAAAATCGCTTAATCACCGTATTTTGAATATCATTTTGACTGTCTATAGCCGCAATAAGCGCATCTGCCAACACTTTCCCATAGGAACCGTCTCGACGGCTTAACCCATGCAGATATTCCCATGCCCTGCGCTGATTTTCGTCTTCCATGCAGAACTTTACATTGGTACAGCGGTATGTTCCTCTCATAAAACCAATTCCTTTCTGCCTATCTGTACGCTTTCTTCTCTGCTAAAATCTCATACCCTTTTGCATTGGCACAGATATCTGTAATAAAAGAAACTTCCGTTTTCTCCACTAGATCCGAATAATTCCGAAGCAGACAACCGCCTCCGCCAATCACATACAAATGCACAAGTCCCTCCTTATAGCCATAATCCACCAGACGCTTTCTGATATTTTCCGTATACCCTTTCGCAATACGTTCCACCTTCTTTGCTGTGTGATCCGTTCTTCCCTGTAAACCATTCCTAAGAAGCGGTTCAATCAACATTTCCGGAATATCTTCACCATTTTCTTTTGACAGCTCTTTCTGTATCTCTTTCACGCAGATACCCACACCAAATTTATCTGTTACAAGGCTCCTTTCCAACGGCTTATTATCAACAATCTGCATCACGTTCATGGTTCCGTTTCCGATGTCAGCCAGCATATTCATTCCCGGCATTGTGCCTAAATTGACAATAGCCGCAAAGCCCTGTGGAAATATCTCTACGCCGCACAGATGCACATGGTATCTCTCCCTTCTAAACTCAAAGTGCAGTTCCTGTTCTTTCATCAGATAACGCTTAAAATCTGCACCCTGACTTTTCATCCATGCAAGCGGAAGTCCCACCGCTAATGTCACATTCGCTTCATGCAGTCCCCTGAACTTCAACTCCTCCGCCAGTGCCGCAAGTGTCAGAATATGAAAATCTTCGGAATCCGTTTTATTGCCCTGATATACCAAGTGCGACTCTCCGATCACATAGAACTTGTCCTTATATTTCACAAAATTCTTACTGACGATTGGTTCTTCCTCCATACATTCCACGCCTGTCCGGAATACCCTGTGTGCGGTCTTCATATTCCCATATCCATGATCCACACCGATAATTATTTTTGTACCGTTATTAGTTTTCTGCATATTAAATGCCCTCCTGATTACTAAATTTTCTTTTCATCAAGACAAGCCTCTGCTATAATAAATTTGCAAGATTTATATAGGAAGGCTTGTCCTTCTTATGTCACAGATTAAATTGTGTCACCAATTTGATCTGTACCTGAAATGTCCCTGTTACCAGCAGGGGCATTCTCATTTGATGATTCATTCCGTTTCCGGTTCAGCATATCAGCAACTTTCTTCTGCTCGTTTGGGTATAAATGTCCGTATGTATTCAAGGTAATCTTGATATCCTTATGTCCCATGCGTTCCTTGATGACCATAGGTGCCACCCCTTGATGTGCCAGATACGCACACGCTGAATGTCTTAAATCATGCACCCTGATCTTCTTCACCCCAGCCTTTTGAATATGCCGTACCAACTTATGCTGCACAGCTTCGCCTACGATTGGAAACAATCTTTCGCTGTCCGGAAACTCATATAGCTTATTACAATATCCCTTTATCTCCTGTGTTAAAAATTCAGGTATGTCTATTGCTCTGATCGACTGTTCTGTCTTTGGCATTGTAATGACATCTTTCCCCTCTGTCCGATAATAGGTCTTTGAAATGGATATTTTGTTCTCCTGAAAATTAACATCACTTTTTGACAACGCAAGCAGTTCACCTATACGCATACCAGTCCAGAACAAAATCTCAAACAGCACATAATATCTGCTCCCCACTTCAATGGTATTGATGAATTTCTGATACTCCTCATATGTCCAAAAATCCATTTTATCCGCATCTGACTTTCCCATTTTCTTAACCTTTTTACAGGGATTGTTGGTAAGATTGTAAATGTTGGAAGCATGAGTAAACAATGCTGTCATTTGATTCTGGAGCATCCGCAAGTATGTCTGCGAATATCCTGCATCACGCATTTTATTTTGCCACTGAATAATATCCGCCGGTGTAATTTCATTCATGGATTTCTGTTCAAAGTACGGAAGAATGTGCCGCTCAATCATATAACGCTTATTCTTGACCGAGCGTTCCTTCAGCTCACCCTGCTTATCTCTAAAATAAATCTCAACAAAAGCTCCCAACTTCATATTCATATCCGCTTCCGTTGTGTGTATGAATTGTTCCTCATATTCTTTTGCTTCCCTCTTTGTTTTGAACCCCCTTTTACACTTTTGTTTCTGTTTACCTGTCCAATCTTGATAACGAAACATACAATACCATGTTCCCCTCTGCTCATCTTTATAGACTGACATAAAATCTCCTTTCTTCCCCTGTGCAGTCTGCAAGTTTGTCTAAATACCCCATTCGCATTACTGCCTCAAAGTTTTCTGTTACGCTGTTGTCACTCCGCTTTGATAACCATAAAATTTCTTATCCCAATATGCTTTGGGAATCTTACCGGATACTACAATATAACCGTTATCTTCCAGTTCCTTATTCAACTGTCTGATAATTTTGTATGCGTGTCCTTTAGAAACACCAAGCATATCAACGACATCCTGTGCCGTTACCATATAATTTGTATTCATCTACCTCCCTCCTCCTGCACTGACGCTGTGTATTGTCAAGTTGTAATCCATATGCGTATTTTTATCTTGACTTGCTTCCCATGATAATCCTTAGTAGAAAGTTTGTCAAGATAATTTTATTGAATTATTTTTTATCTTGTGTTAATATTGTTTTTGTAAGAAAAGAATTACATCTGAGAGAAGCTATTTTAAGTTGTTAATCTGATAGAAAGGAATTTTACTCATGAATTTATATTCGCCAGACATTATCAAAAAAAATTATCACTTTAATGTCACAACATACAACCTTAACCGCCACGCACACGAAGAAACGCTTTCTGCGACTTATATTAATAAGGATATGCAGAAAAAAGATACTGTCTACTTCATAAAGAAAGCTGCTATCCACACTGGCATTATGGAAATCCTTGATTATGATATGCCAGAAAAGGAATCCGCTGTTGTGGCATTTCAAAAATTAAAGTCTATTTTGCCGTTACTTGGCATTGACTTTCCTTTTGACAAAGATGCATTCAATTCATACTGTTGTGAACACTCTCCCAAAGATATTGAAGCTTCAGCCGGGCAAATCATGCCAATATTACAGTCTTGCTTTGTAGGACATCCGGCACTGTCCTATTTATATCCATTGTGCTATAACATAATGCGTTCTGCCTATCTGCAAGCTGGAAGATCAACCGATGCAGATCTGTTGCAAACCGCCAGACTTTTATCCGAGGAAGTCGGCAGTCTTGAAGCTCTATATACGCAGGCAAGAATTTATTTAGATGAGGTTATCATAGAGCCATCAAAGCAAGGCTTACAACTGCCCGGCAACGTAATAGCCGAAATATATCATTCTTACTGTCTGTATGCCAACAAGCATAATTTTGAATCGGATGCGTTATCTGCTATGGAAATAAAAGATACTTTTCTGCCTGATATCCATTCCCAAACAGGCACTCATTGCAACACACAAACTTGGTCAGAGTACCTCAGTCATGCCTCTAACCTTGCTACGGATAATGCAATAGGGAAATATCCTATTACCTCATTCAAACAGTTATTATGTATTGGCATTAAGTTGCTGCTTGAAGATGAGCTTGTTATTAAAAGGTGTAAGCTATGTAACGGATATTTTCGTGTAAAATACACTTCCAGCCAAGAATACTGTACAAGAATATACAGAGATACTTCCACTACCTGTAACGAATATGCCAGCCGGAAATCCTATAAGGAAAAGTTATTCAGTCACCCGATTCATACTGAATTTACAAAATCCTACAACAGACTGTATGCCCGTATCCGCAGAGGCAAGCTTCCTGCTGATACACCCCTCATGGATCAACTAAAAGCACTCCATGATGAATATACTGAAAAATATGAAAACACACATCAAAAAGACCGGGAAGCTGTATGGAAAGAATATATAGAAAAGAATAAAGAATTACTCAATTAGCGAATTTTTGTTATCATTCTGTTATCACGACTTACCAATCCCACTAAGCATCGAAAAAAGGACTTTCCGAGAAATCTCGGAAAGTCCCATAAAATCAATAGATTTTCAATTACTCGATGATAGATGCAACCCTGCCTGAACCAACTGTTCTACCACCCTCACGGATAGCGAATGTAAGACCCTGCTCCATAGCGATCGGATGAATCAGCTCGATTGTCATCTCTACGTTATCGCCAGGCATGCACATCTCTGTACCCTCAGGAAGGTTGCAGACACCTGTAACGTCCGTTGTTCTGAAGTAGAACTGCGGTCTGTAATTGTTGAAGAACGGTGTATGACGACCACCCTCGTCCTTTGTCAGAACGTAAACCTGAGCGGTAAACTTCTTGTGGCAGGTAACAGTACCCGGCTTTGCAAGAACCTGTCCTCTCTGGATTTCAGTTCTCTGAACACCACGAAGAAGTGCACCGATGTTATCACCAGCCTGAGCCTCATCAAGAAGCTTACGGAACATCTCGATACCGGTAACAACCGTCTTCTTTGTCTCCTCGCTGATACCAACGATTTCAACTTCCTCATTGATATGAAGTGTACCACGCTCTACTCTACCTGTAGCAACCGTACCACGACCGGTAATCGTGAAGATATCCTCGATAGGCATCAGGAACGGCTGATCTGTAGCACGTACAGGATCGGGAACATACTCGTCAACAGTTTTCATCAGCTCAAGGATCTTGTCTCCCCACTCACCGCTGGGATCTTCCAGAGCCTTAAGCGCTGAACCACGGACAATCGGGCATCCCTCGAACTCATACTCCTCAAGCTGCTCTGTGATTTCCATCTCTACCAGCTCAAGAAGCTCAGGGTCGTCTACCATATCACACTTATTCATAAATACTACGATATAAGGAACGCCTACCTGACGGGACAGAAGGATGTGCTCCTTTGTCTGTGCCATAACACCATCCGTTGCAGCAACAACGAGGATAGCGCCGTCCATCTGAGCAGCACCGGTAATCATGTTCTTTACATAGTCAGCATGGCCCGGGCAGTCAACGTGTGCGTAATGTCTCTTCTCTGTCTCATACTCAACGTGTGCGGTAGAAATTGTGATACCACGCTCTCTCTCTTCCGGAGCCTTATCGATCATATCAAATGCAACAGCCTCACCTGTACCAAGTCTTGCATTCAATGTCTTTGTAATCGCTGCTGTCAGTGTTGTCTTACCATGGTCAACATGTCCAATGGTACCAATGTTACAATGGGGTTTACTTCTTTCAAATTTAGCCTTTGCCATTTTTTAAGTCCTCCTTAAAAATATAAATAGATATCAGTTTCATTGTTTATAGAACTCTACCCAACTAGCTTGATTATATTAGAAAATGTCGGGTTTTTCAAGTATATTTTATAAAATACCTTGCTGACGGCTTATTTTGCCTTTGCAGCAAGCACTTTATCCTGTATTGATTTCGGAACCTGCTCATATTTCTCAAAGAACATTGAGTAGTTTCCACGCCCCTGTGTCTTGGAACGCAAGTCTGTAGAGTAGCCGAACATCTCAGCAAGCGGAACATAACCTCTTACCATCTTACCGCCGCCGATATCGTCCATACCCTCAAT
>CAMWKN010000001.1 GCA_947174825.1 uncultured Clostridium sp. | reverse complement strand
TACATATGTGCTTGCGGTTAAGCAAGAAGAATAGTGGTCTATCGCCAAATGGTAAGGCACTGGACTCTGACTCCAGCATTTCAAGGTTCGAATCCTTGTAGCCCAGTTATCAGCCACAGAGGAATCTGTGGTTTTTTACTTATATATTGTTCTTAATTAAAAAGCACAATGTCGAAACATTGCGCTTTTTAATGCAAAAACAATGGCGTTAAGATTTTTAATCATTCTCCTCTGCCTGTACGGACAGAATCTGTCGTTTTCTTGCCATTTCATCACTATCCAGATATTCATCATAGGTGGTAATTTTATCAATCAGACCGCCAGGAGTCAGCTCCATGATACGGTTAGCAATCGTCTGGATAAACTGGTGATCCTGAGAGGTAAACAGTACCACGCCAGGAAATTTAATCAGTCCATTATTTAATGCAGTAATAGACTCCATATCCAGATGAGGGGTTGGCTCGTCCATAATCAGGATGTTTGATCCCAGAATCATCATTTTGGAGAGCATGACACGGACACGTTCGCCACCGGAAAGGACATTGACTTTCTTGATTCCGTCCTCTCCCGGAAAGAGCATACGTCCCAGGAATCCACGTACATAGGTAGGATCCTTTTCTGGAGAAAATGGCATCAGCCAGTCCACAATCGTTTCATTCCGGTCAAATAATTCCGTATTATCTTTCGGGAAGTAAGAGAAACTAGTTGTCACACCCCATTTGTAAGATCCCTCGTCCGGCTCCATTTCCCCGGCAAGAATCTGGAACAGGGTAGTGGCAGCAATGGTGTTACTTCCAACAAACGCCACTTTGTCTTCTCTACCAATAATAAAAGATATGTCGTCCAGAACCTTGACGCCGTCAATGGTTTTGGAAAGATGCTCCACAGTCAGAACTTCATTACCAATTTCACGATCCGGGCGGAAATCAATATAAGGATATTTCCGGCTGGAAGGTTTCATTTCATCCAGTTCAATTTTTTCCAGAGCACGTTTTCTGGAGGTAGCCTGTTTGGATTTGGAAGCATTGGCACTAAAACGCTGGATAAATTCCTGCAGTTCCTTGATTTTTTCTTCTTTCTTCTTGTTTGCTTCCTTCATTTGCTTAATCATTAACTGGCTGGATTCATACCAGAAATCATAGTTTCCGGCATAGAGCTGGATTTTCGCATAGTCAATATCAGCGGTATGGGTACATACTTTATTTAAGAAGTAGCGGTCATGGGATACCACGATAACGGTATTGTTAAAGTCAATCAAGAACTCTTCCAGCCATCGAATGGCATCCAGATCCAAATGGTTCGTTGGCTCATCCAGTAACAGAATATCCGGATCGCCAAATAATGCCTGCGCCAGCAGGATCTTAACCTTGTCACTTGCTGTCAGTTCCTTCATCTGCTTACTATGCAGATCCTGTGGGACGCCCAGTCCGTTTAGGAGAGTGGCAGCATCTGATTCCGCTTCCCAGCCATTCAGCTCAGCAAATTCAGCTTCTAATTCGCTGGCACGGATTCCATCTTCCTCTGTAAAATCCTCCTTGGCATAGATGGCATCCTTTTCTTTCATAATATGATAAAGATGTTCATTTCCCATGATGACAGTATCCAATACGGGATATTCGTCATATTGGAAATGATCCTGTTTCAGGAAAGAGAGCCGCTGCCCAGGAGTAATAATGATTTCTCCCTTGCTTGGCTCAATTTCTCCGGTAAGGATTTTGAGAAATGTAGACTTTCCGGCACCATTGGCGCCAATCAGCCCATAACAGTTTCCCTCAGTAAATTTGATGTTAACGTCCTCGAATAATGCTTTTTTTCCCAGACGCAGTGTTACATTACTAGCTTGAATCATAATAAACCTCATTTCTTAGCAGTATTTTCGTACGGTTACTATTTTACAGTAATTTAACTAATTTGCAAGGTTTTTTTGTTGAAACCATGAGATGCTTATGATAAGATATTATTACTCATGATTATATAAAGATACATCAGCGGATTAATCCGTTTTTCAAAAGAAAGATTTTCTATTGAATAAAATAATTTCGATCATTGGGCAGAATGGAGCAATAGAATGAAAAAACAACAATTTACGATAAAACCTGGTCATGCGTTGCCACTGGGAGTGACCAGGGTGCAGGATGACGTTCAGTTTGCGATATATCTACCAGATAAGAAGCAGTGTTTTTTGAAGCTATATCGATTGGGAGAGACGGAACCGGAGTATCGGATTCCCTTGACCGACGAATTTCGTGTTGGAAGTGTATATTTTGTTTTATTACATTTGGATTCTTTGGCTGATAAAGCCGTTTCTACGGATGTATCAACAGCATCCGTCCTTTCGCTTTCGCAAATTTTGACGGAACAATATGAATATTTATATGAAGCAGATGGAGAAGATCTGGTGGATCCCTATGCCTCTGCAGTCAATAATCGTAATGTATGGGGAAAGCGCGGGAAGGAGATCCAGACTAGAGGGCGAATCTGCCTGAGGGAGTTTGATTGGGAAACCGATCATCCATTGCATACTCCTTTTTCCGATCTGATTCTCTATCAATTACACGTTAGAGGATATACCAGACATTCTACTTCTCGGGTCAGGCATCCGGGTACCTTTGATGGACTTCGTCAAAAAATACCATATATGCAGGATTTGGGAATCAATGGAGTTTTATTGTTGCCGGTTTATGAATTTCAGGAGATGCAGCGTAATTATTTGCCTGGTCGGGATGAGGAGGCAGACTCTCAGTCGTTGAATTATTGGGGATATGGCACACCGGAAACCTATTATTTTGCACCGAAAGCCTCTTATAGCAGTGATCCGGGGCAGGCCGATCAGGAACTGAAAACTTTGATTAAGGCATTGCACCAGGCAGGCATTGAAGTATTACTGGATTTTTACTTTTTACCGGGAACCAATCTGACATTGATGGTTGACTGCCTAAGGAACTGGGTATTGAATTATCATGTGGATGGATTTCGTGTCAATACAGAGGTTATGCCTTCTATTTCATTGGCTTCCGATCCGATCTTGTCTGGGGTAAAAATGCTGGCGTCCTATTGGGATGCCAAGATGTTGTCAGATGCCGGTGTACATCACGAGGAGAATTCCTTAGCAGAGTACAATGATGGTTTTATGAATGATGCCAGAAGATTTCTGAAAAGCGACGAGGGACGGACAGGGGCGTTTTTCCACCGCTTTTATTATAAGCCGGACAGAGCAGATGTAATCAATTATATGACACAAGTCAATGGATTTACCATGATGGATCTGGTGTCCTATGATATCAAACACAATGAGTCTAATGGAGAAAATAATCGGGATGGAGCAGAATATAATTATAGTTGGAACTGTGGTGTAGAAGGAAAGAGCCGTAAACAGGCAGTAGTCAGTCGGAGAATGTGTCAGATCCGTAATGCATTTTTAATGCTTTTGTTCAGTCAGGGAACGCCGATGATTTTGGCAGGAGATGAATTTGGTAATACTCAGGATGGCAATAACAATCCTTATTGCCATGATGATGCAGTTACCTGGTTAAATTGGAGAGAGTCCAAGCAAAAGACACAGATTCGTGAATATGTGAAACGCTTGATTGCATTTCGCAGGGAGAATCCGGTGTTGCACCAAGGAAGACGGATGCAGATGATGGATACGATATCCTGTGGTATGCCGGATTTGTCAGCACATGGAATACAGACCTGGCGACCAGATTTTTCAAACTATAGCCGTATGTTGGGGATTTTACTCAGTGGCAAATATGTGGAGAATGATCAGGGAGAGCCTGCGGATTCCATCTATATTATTTTTAATATGTATTGGGAAACAAAATCTTTTGATCTTCCTACTCTGCCAGATGGCTGCGAATGGCACGTCTTTCTGGAAACCTACGATGAGACATTTTCAGAATTGCCACCTCGTAAGCCGAAACGAAAGACCAAAAAGCGCAAAAAGCAGATGGGGATTCAGCGAAAGACCGTAGTGCCCCCTCGTTCTATTGTGGTCTATGTGAGCCGATAAAAAAGAATTGAAGTTTCAAAATGTTTTTTCCCATCGAATGCCTGTGTAGTGAATTGGAGTGTTTTCTATCGATACTGGATGGGAAGAATACACAGCATTTGTATGCTGTGTATTCTTCCAGAGTTACAAAGTAACTCTTGTTGATATAGTATCACTTAGCGAAGTTTTATTGAGCGTAGTGATACGCTGGCTCTTGCTTATAGGTGATGATTTTTCATGATTTCCTGATACAGATCCAGATCGCAAACATCTCTTTCTTCGAAATGTTTGCAGTTTTTGCAGGTTACACCGCTGGCAGTCGAGTTGGAACAGTCACAGTTTTTGCAGTCACATGGGCTAAAGCGGGTACAATGCTCCGCTACTGCCTTTAGGCTTTTGGCATCCTTTTTCATGGTATCCTCCCTTCCAAAGCATGTGCGCTTTTTATTTTTCTCTATGAAAAGACCGAATGCCGTAATCCGCAGAAATCTATGATTAATGTAGATTTTCTGACGGTGCATCTGGTCGTGGGATTAGTATGTACAGAAAGAAGGATTTTATGATTTTATTAGAAATTTCCGATATAAAATTAGCAATGGTACATTTATTGATACGTGAAAGCTTCGATTTGTTCTATCTGGACAGTGCGGAACTGACCACCTTTGCTACCATGTCTTTACGGGGACGTCGGAACCTTGCATGGTATGATAGTGATGAACGGCAGGAAAATCAATCCCTCTCAGAATGGGTTCGATGGTCGGAGGTTAAAGCAACAGTATTTTCTTATATAAAAGGCACTAAGACACCGGATGTCATGAAAATCATTCTCAAAGCAGATACGGATTGGGCGAGATCTAAACTGGCACAGCAGGGCTTAGAAGCTCAGTATCAGCAGCAACGTCCGGAGCTGATGATCAATTTTCGTTATGAAAAAGAGACACTTTCTGTGATTACTGGTGTATCTTATACCGAATTTACCATGGATAAACAGATCGAGTTTGCATGGGATGAGATAGTTTCGCATTATTTCAGTCACTTAGGTATTGCGTTATTTTAAAAAATTATCTATAATTGTAGTAAGTGATCGTTTAAATTGGGGATAAGTGTGAATAGACAAAATTTATTCACACAACAAGTTTGTGCTGCGAACAGCACAAACATTGGCGGATTAGCTGCTTCCGTTGGTTGCAGCATGACCGCAAGTATGTCCTAAAAATTTTTACATAGCATATGATGATATATGAAGGAGGGGACTATGGATAGTTTTAGTTCCAGAGGACGCCGTAAGAGACGTTTGGGAGATTCTTTAATTGATGCTGGAGTGATTACCAGGGAGCAGCTGCAGGAGGCATTGGAAGCACAGAAGCAGAGTGATGTCAGACAGAAGCTGGGTGTAACCTTGGTAGAACTGGGGATAGTGTCAGAAGATGATATTGCGGATGCCTTATCACAACAGTTAAACATGGAACGTGTTAAGCTGTCAGATTATCATATCGATGATGCAGTGTTAGCATTAGTTGACGAGAGAATGTTGCGTAAATACATGCTGATGCCATATGAATTCCTGCCAGAGAATCCAAATGTGGTGCGAGTTGCCATGAGTGATCCTATGGATTTGGCAGCTATTGACGATTTGTCCATCGTAACCGGTTTGCAGATTGAGCCAAAGGTTACCACGGTGGCAGATGTGGCGCAGGCATTGGATCGCTACTTCGGAAATGCAGAAGCCATGAAGATGGCGGATCAGTTTACACAGGAGCACAATGAGCGTTATGGTAATCGTGGGCAGAAAGAGGAAGAGTCAGAAGAAATCAAGCAGGCTCCGATTGTGCGCTTGTTAAACCAGATCGTAGAGCAGGCAGTACATAGAAGAGCCAGTGATATTCACTTTGAACCAATGGAGTCGCAGCTCCGTATCCGTTTTCGTATAGACGGTGTGTTACAGGAAGCAATGAAACATGATGTTACCTTGTTTCCAGCGTTGGTGGCACGTATCAAGATCGTCAGCGGCATGGATATTTCCGAAAAGAGAAAACCACAGGACGGTCGTATGAGTGTAGTGGTAGATCGTCAGGAATATGATCTTCGTGTATCCAACCTGCCGACTGTGTATGGCGAGAAGGTCGTTATGCGTTTGACGCAGAAAAAGGCTTTGACTAGAGACAAGAAAGATCTTGGTTTCTCACCGGAGGATCTGGTTAAATTTGACAAGATTCTGTCCCATCCTCATGGAATTATTTTGGTAACAGGACCTACTGGTAGTGGTAAATCTACTACATTATATACAGCTCTTAGTGAATTAAATACCGTAGGTGTTAATATTATTACAGTAGAGGATCCTGTGGAGGCCAACCTTGCCGGAATCAATCAGGTGCAGACTAATCCAAAAGCAGGTCTGACCTTTGCAGCAGCGCTTCGTTCCATTCTGCGTCAGGATCCGGACATCATTATGATCGGTGAGATTCGAGACCAGGAAACTGCCAGTATAGCCGTAGAGGCATCTATCACTGGTCACTTGGTGGTTAGTACCTTGCATACCAATAGTGCTGCCAGTACTATTACCCGTCTGGCGGACATGGATATAGAGAGCTATATGATTGCGGATGCGTTAATTGGGGTTATTGCGCAGCGTCTGTTACGTCGAGTATGCCCGGCATGCAAGAAGATGGTGCCGTTAACGGATTTAGAAAAAGAAGAGATGCATATCAGACCAGAGTTCCGCAGCAGGGAGATTCTGGTGCCGGAGGCAAATCGGGGCGGTGAATGTATGCAGTGTGGCGGTGCTGGTTATCAGGGACGTATCGGTATCTATGAAATTTTGCCGGTATCCAATATGATCAAACGTGTTATCGTCAGAGGAGGTTCTGCTGAGGAAATTGAGAACCAGGCAATTCGGGAAGGTATGAAGACGTTGGTAACATCTGCCAATCAGTTTGTATTACAGGGGATTACAACAGTAGAAGAAGTTCACCGTGTAGCATATGGTGATGAATAGGCAAATGCTTATTCAAGCAGATAGTAAATTGTAAGCAGTGGAAGGTATTACAAAATAAAATATTAAATTGGGGGACAAAGATATGTTAAGTTTTACAATCAATGATTTGTTGGCGCAGGCGCGTAAAATTGGGGCGTCCGATTTACATGTGGCTGCGGGCACAGAGGCAAAATGCCGTGTACATGGTACTTTGCAGAAAATCACCAGAGAGCCGTTAACACCGGCAGATACATCCGAGTTGATTATGCCTATCGTGCCAGAGAGGCTTCGGGATACTCTGGAAGCTGATGGAGAAGCTGATTTCTCCCATGTTATTCCCGGCAATGGTCGTTTCCGTGTGAACGTACTCAAGCAGAAAGGTGCTTTGGGTACAGTCATCCGTTTGATCAGTACAGAGATTCCTCCGGCAGAAAAATTAGGACTGCCGCCGTCAGTTATAGAATTAACTAAAAAGAAACGTGGAATGGTGTTGGTAACAGGACCTACTGGTAGTGGTAAATCAACTACATTGGCATCCTTGATTGATATTATCAATCGGGAGCGGAGTGAACATATTATTACCATGGAGGATCCAATCGAGTACGAGCACTTCCACAAGAGTTCCATTGTCAATCAGCGTGAAGTGGGTATGGATACCATGTCTTTTGCTAATGGTCTCCGTGCAGCGCTCCGTGAAGATCCGGATGTTATTCTGGTAGGTGAGATGCGTGATCTGGAAACTATTGAATCAGCCATTACAGCAGCTGAGACAGGCCATTTGGTATTCTCTACCTTACATACCATTGGTGCTGCGGCTACAGTAGACCGTGTTATCGACGTATTCCCGCCGCATCAGCAGCAGCAGATCCGGGTGCAGTTGGGTAACGTATTGATTTCTGTTATTTCCCAGTCCTTGATTCCAACTACGGATGGGAAAGGGCGTGTGGCAGCGTTTGAGATTATGCATACCACACCGGCGATCCAGAATCTGATTCGTGAGAACAAGACGCATCAGATCAGTTCTTCCATTCAGACTAGCAAGAATCTGGGAATGATTACCATGGATGATGCGATTTTTAATCTCTATATGGAAGGCAGAATTGATTCCACTCAGGCGATAGAATTTGCACAGGATCCGGATACATTGAAGAAAAAGCTCTTCTAAAGCGATTTTTCTCGTCAATTTTACTAATCTTGATGTCAGAAAACTGTGTAATACTGACAAAAAATGCAAAAATAATAAAAAAATTGTAAAATAATCTGGTCTAATGTGTTATAATATTTTAAATAAATTATGAACGTTTGAATAAAATATGAACAAAGCATAGTATGAACATGAGGAGACTATTGTTTTCGGGAATTTGTAGACGGTAACAATAGGGTGTTTGGAGACCGGAGATAAGGTTTCAGGGAAGGAATAGGTGAGGCACATGGCAGAGTTTGCTTATGTTGCGGTGGATGATTCCGGTAAACAAAAGAAAGGTATCATCGAGGCAAATAACCTGGATCAGGCCAGGGCAAACCTGAAGGGACAGGGGCTGACGCCCATTACAGTGGATGTTCCTAATGCGTTAAATAAAGAACTGAATATTAATATTGGAGGAAAGGTTAAGTCGGGAGATTTGGCATTGTTCTGTAAACAGTTCCAAAGTATTCTTCATGCCGGAGTTACTGTAATACAGGCATTGGGGATGTTGGAAGATCAGGCGGAGAATAAGAAACTTCATGATGCGCTGACAGAGGTTCGAACTCTGGTGGAAAAGGGTGATACCTTAGCAGGTGCTATGGGTACCAGGGATGATGTATTTCCAAAAATTCTGATTCACATGGTGGAAGCAGGAGAGACCTCCGGTAGTCTGGAGACTGCCTTGGAGCGTATGTCAGTACATTTTGAAAAAGATTCCAAGATCAAAGCCATGGTAATGCAGGCGATGATTTATCCGGTTGTATTGCTGGTAGTTATTATCGGCGTGGTGATTTTGATGTTAGTCAAGGTGGTACCTTCTTTTCAGGATACCTTTGATGCAGCAGGTGGTCAGCTGCCGGCAATTACTTTGGCAGTAGTGGCAATGAGTAATTTTCTGATTAAGAGATGGTACATATTTGCAGGAGTGGTTGCATTACTAGTGGTAGGAATTGGTACCTTTATGAAGACGGAAGCAGGGGCACAGTCCTTTGGACGATTGGTTCTGAAATTGCCGGTGTTTGGTGATATGGTTATCAAGCAGGCTTGTGCCAGACTGGCGCGTACTCTCAGTACTCTGCTGGCGTCTGGTATTACCATGGTGGGAGCGATTGATATTGTGGCAAAGATCATGACAAATCGTATTGTCCAGATAGTTATTGAGGATGCCAAGACAGAGGTAGAGCGAGGTGTACCGCTGTCCCAGCCGTTAGAGCAGTCGGAAGTATTCCCACCACTATTGTGTCATATGATGCAGATCGGTGAGGAAACTGGTAATATGGAAGAAATGTTAGAAAAGGTTGCTGATTACTATGATGAGGAAGTAGAACGTGCTACTCAGGCGGTGTCAGCGATTATGGAGCCTTTGATTATTATCTTGATGGCAGCTTTGGTAGTGCCGATTATGTTGGCGATTATGGCACCAATGCTTAGTATCTACTCTATGGCAGAGAATGCATAAATTTGTATTATTGGCTGTTTGCCAAGGACGGCCTTTAATAAATATAAAGAAAGAAAAGGAGAAAAAGTTATGAAGAAGGCAATTAAGAAGTATTTAACACAGTTGCATGAAAACGAGGAAAAAGGTTTCTCTCTGGTAGAGTTAATTATCGTTATGGCTATTATGGCTATCTTAGTAGGTGTAGTAGCCAGCCAGGTTATCCCTTACATGGAGAAATCTCGTCAGTCAAAGGATCAGCAGGTTATCAGCGCGTTGCTGACAGATATCAACTCTGCAATTGCACAGTCTGCTGAGGCATGTAAAGGTGGATGCAAAGAATTAAAGGATCTTAAGGATGTAACAAATGACAAGACAATTGACGAATTTATTGAGTTAAGACCACAGTATCAAGGTAAGTCTATGTCAGATGTTGCTACTGATCTGATGACTCAGGTAAAGTCTAAAGCATTTAACGCTAGTGGTATGAAAATTTATGTCAGTGTGGATGCGACAACAGGTGAGACAGTTGTATTCTTCAGCACTAACGGTTCTACCATGAGCAATTCTAAATCCGTTGCATCAACAAAAGAAGGAGCAACAGTTAGCAGTGGTGCATCTTCATAATATTTGTATGGATGTACATTGACAGATAGGAGATCAGATCATGCCGGAATGGTTCTTTTATATGATGGGATATGTAGTGGTATTTCTGTTTGGCATTGTGATTGGAAGCTTCTTGAATGTATGGATCTTCCGGGAACCAAAACAGGAAACCCTCTTGGCGAATTCCCATTGTATGCATTGCGGGTATGAACTGCGATGGTATGATCTGATTCCCCTGTTTAGCTACATAATCTTAAGGGGCAGATGCAGGAAGTGTAATACCAGATTATCACTTCAGTATCCCCTGGTGGAAGGACTGAATGGAGCATTATATGTGATCGTTTTCTTGGCGAACGGTTGGAACTTGACTAGTATCGTGTATTGTCTCCTGACATCCGCCCTAATTGTAGTTAGTGTGATTGATTGGCGAACCAAACGGATTCCTAACCAGCTTAATTTGTTTATTCTGGTGTTGGGGATTTTTGCTACTTTATTAGATTTGTCTCATTGGAGGAATCACCTCATTGGCATGGTGTGTGTCAGCGTAGTATTGTGGTTGATTTTTCTACTGTCAGTAGGGCGTGCCATGGGTGGTGGTGATGCGAAACTGATGACAGGTGCAGGTCTGGTATTGGGAGCAATGCCGATTACATTGGCTCTGATTATTGGCTGTATTGTTGGTTCTGTGATTCACACGATCCGTGTGGCGGCATTTCATGCGGACAGGAAGTTGGCATTTGGACCATATTTGGCGTTTGGTATTTGGTTTTCCATGTTGTTTGGAGATCCGGTTATTTCGTGGTATTTGGGATTGTTGGGGATTTAGTTTCATTGTCCCAGAGGGTTTAACAGTAAACTCGCACATGTTGAATTTTGTGTGATGTGAAACTGAACTCATCAGTAAAAACAGTAATAGAATAAGTTTTACGATGGATAAAGAGAATAAAGCAGGGAGGAACAGAATAGATGGCAAAAAAGGTATTGAGTGTTGAAGTTGGACAGCAGGTAACCAAGGCAGTTGTAGTGGATTATCTGCGGAAGAATCCACATGTGTACAATGCATTTTCTTTTGATACACCACCAGGTGCAATGGAGGATGGGTATCTCAAGAATAAGGACGCAATTGCTCAGATGCTGAAAGCACAGATTCGTGAAAATGGTGTCAAAGAAAAGGATGTAGTGTTCTCCATCGCTTCTAGCAAGATTGCCAGCCGTGAAATAGTAGTGCCATATGTGCCGGAAAATAAGATTGATGGTTTGATTAATGCAACGGCACAGGATTATTTCCCGGTTAATATGGAGGAGTACACCCTGGCGTACAACGTGTTGGATATCGTCAAAGAGGGAGATAAAAAGAGTCTGAAGTTGCTGCTTTTGGCAGCTCCGGATACTCTGATCCAGAACTATTATGGCCTGGCAGATTCTTTGGGAATGCATGTAGAATCTATTGACTACTATGGTAATGGTTCCATGCAGGTGTTACAGAAGCATATCGGTTCCGGCTATTGTGTCAGCGTACAGATCAGTTCTTTGAATACCATGGTCAGCGTGTTGCGTGAGAGTCAGCAGATTATGCAGCGAACCATTCCTTATGGTGTGAATACTATAATAGATACCATGATGGAGCAACAGGCATTGGGGCTGCGTGACAAGGCAGAGGCAATGGAAATGTTGTGCCGGGAAAATATCATCTTTACCAGTTTGGATTATGATGATATTGATACAGTACGAAGTACCCGTATGACAGATGATCAGATCAGCCGTTCCAATTACAACCGGGATGCCAGAAAGGCTGTTACCGATGCGGTTGGTGGAATTTTGCTCAGTGTAATCCGTGTAGTAGATTACTTTAATTCCCGTTATCCGGATTGCCAGCTGACTTATGTCTATATTACTGGTATGGGTGTCAAGATCCGTGGCATAGAGATTCTCTTTGAGAAAGAGATGGATCTGCCAGTAAGACCTTTGGAGAAATTAACCAATATTACTTTTGCCAGAGGTTTTGCCCGCAGTTTGCAGGATCAGACAGAATACATTGCTGCTATTGGTGCAGCGATTGAGCCGGTTGGTTTTAGAATGAAATCCATGACTGCCAAGGAAAGCCAGGCAGAGAGCATGAGAATCGTGCATCTGGTTTTTGGTGTGATGGTGGTTGCGGCAGTTGCTCTGGTAGGCATCGCCTGGATACAGTTACATAGTGCGCAGAGTAAAAATGCGGAGTTAAAAGAAAAGAAAGCAGATTTAGAGTATATTAATGCAGTATATCAGGAAAATGAAGCAGCGAAGAGTGCCTATGAAGAGGCTGCTACATTACATGCTGCTACGAAGCATAAGAATGAGGATTTGATAACACTGTTAGAAGACATAGAGGCAAACCTGCCACAGGAGATGGTGGTAAGCAACTTTACTTCCAATGCAGAAGGAATTACCATGACCATTGAGACCAAAACCAAGATCTCTGTGGCAAGGATGTTGATTGCTTTGGAAGAGCATCTGAAATCTCTGACAGACATTGTAGTTCCAGCGGTTTCCATGAACGAGAAAGATAATGGTAGTGTTACTTATAGTTTCACAGTGACAGCACAGTATGCAGCTTCGGAGGAGGAGAATGCCGAAGGGGAGACCGGGAATGATGCTGTACAGTCAGATAATGCGACAGCACAGTAGAAAGGAGGATGATAGAGATGGCAGAAGGATCAGCAAATAAAGCAAAAATTTCGGATCGTGACAAAAAAGTTCTCTTTATCGTTGCGGGAATTGTCATATTGGCATTAGCATATTTTCTGGGATTTCAGAAGATGATGGAATCCAGAAGTGCTTTGGTGCAGGAAAATATTACATTAGATACAGAAGTGAACAAGCTGCTGGGCATGGTTGCTGAGAAGGCAAAAGTAGAAGGGCAAACGCAAGAGTATAAGACTGAGAGAGAGAGAATTTTGGCACAATATCCACCGGACTTACGGACGCAGGATGTCATTTATCAGTTAGACCTTTTGGAGCAAAAGATAAAGAATTTAGTAATAGAGACAGAAGGTTTTACGATGAATCAGATCTTTTTTACAAATGGTGCCTTGACAGAGTCTTCCGTACAGGATGTGGCAGAAGCTCCGGCTGGTGCCGGTGCATCAGGAGAGGCAGCAGAGAGAATTACCGGATATCGTTCCGACATTACGACCTCTTACAAAACCACTTATAAGAAGTTGAAAGATATTGTAGGTTTTGTTACTCAAAATGAGAATCGTATGGTTGTTGACACCCTTACCGTAGCCCAGGGTGAAGGGGAGAAGGAATTAACCTGTAATATGGCATTAAGAATGTATGCGGTGGGTGGTACTGAGAAGGAATATAAACCTTCAGATGTACCTGTTGGTAAAATGGGTAAAGAGAACGCATTGTTTGCTACTGGTAACAATTAGGATGATAAGAGAGGAGCAGGGTAGATGAAACATAAGATCAGAAATGAGAATAGTGGTTTTACTTTAATAGAGTTGGTCATTACGATTGCTGTTCTTGCAGTAATCTCCGTTCCTCTGTTAATGTATTTCACAGATTCCTTACGGCATAGTGCCAGGATGAAAGAGGAGCAGAATGCTGTAGTAGCAGCACAAAACGTATTGGAAGAACTCAAGGTGTTGGATATGAGTCTGGATAATCAGGATTATTTGACGAAGGCAGTGACACCGCCGCCGGGTTCCACACCATTTCCAGTTACATCGGTTACCTGGGAGGCTTTGTCCACAGCGGCGCCGGGAGCATCGCCGGCAAGCTATGAGGTCAAGGGGGCTTATACGCTGAATAATCAGCACTATTTGGTAAAAGCCAAAATTACCCCTAGAAGTCAATTGGAAAATGACGATCATAATACCGTTGTTTACCGCAAGGCAAAGGTGCCGGGGATGGATTCCTCCAAGGATATGATTATTACAGAAAAATCATATATAATAGAAGATGCCAAGACATATTTTTACAACCAGTATTGCCAGTATTGTGATGATCCTAGCAATCATACGAGTAGAGATCCTTCTGTAAAACCGGAAGAAATGGATCAGCATTTACAGCGCAAAATTTATATCAATGCAGCACCGGAAGAGGATGAGACAGGTGCTAAGACCGGTAAGGTTGTACTGACTGCAACTTATGAATACCAGTGGAAATCATCAAGTGGAGCTCCACCGGCAGGAATTACAGCGCCAGGTGCAGGCGTTACCAATCCTACAACCTATACAGACAAGATTAAAGTTGCAACTTTGGATGGAACTGGTTCTCATAATATCTATCTGTTCTATACACCGGTTAATTATAAGTCTTCTTCTGGTTTAGTTACTGTGGTTCCGGATGAAGTTATAATAGGTGGAAATCTAGGTAAATTGACGGATGGTTCTGGCAAGGTTGTTATTGGAGATCCAGGAGTGGGCGATGAAGAATTGTCTTATCATTTATATCTGGTAGCTGATGGTACTGTAGACCGAAAGGATACACCTGCTTATAAAGCCACATTGTCCAAGAATGGTACAGATAATTTTGGGGAGTATGTTTCTACCGTGTATACCAATTTGGCAGACAATTCTGAGCTGGATATTTCGGGATACGCTATCAATACTGCTTTTTCATCTGTTTCAAATTCCGGAGTCCATTTTGATGAATTGATGGAGAATCCGGAGGTCAACAGGGTGGCTGCGATTGAAGTATCTGTTTATAAAGATAAGGGAGATGGCAGTATGAATGATGACAATCATTATACTACCGTGGATGGAACAAAGGTGCAAAATCAATAGATATGATATTATAGAAAGGACGGAGAGCATATGAAACGATTCTATAAGGATGAGCGAGGATCCTCATTGGTGCTTACCATTATCGCGATGACGTTTATTTCGTTATTGGCAGTGGCAGTTATCTCTATGACAATAACCAATATACGCTTAAAGATCGCTCAGAAGGGTTCTCAGAAAAACTTTTATAATACGGACTCCATTATGGATGAAGTTCGTGCCGGAGTAGAGGATCTGGCAGCTCAGGCAGCGGTAGATGCCTATGTGGAAGCGTTTTCTAATTTCAATGCTTCTCTGTCAGGTGATTCTGTTGATTTGGAGGCTAAGTACAAGAAAAAATTCTTGGAGAAAATGATAGAAGCGATATCCGACAAGCAATGTAAATATGGTGATGATCCTCTTTTGTATAAGGATGAGGTGATAAAGAATTATCTGATTCTCAATAGTGATTCTAATGCTGCAGAGCGTTATCTTCCTCATAAGGATACAGGTGAATATCCGGCTGGAACTACAGTTGACAGCAAAACTTATGGATACATGGTAATGGAAAATGATACCCTGTTATTACAGGATGTGAGAGTTACTATGACGGAGGGCTATAAGGATTATAAGACAACAGTGACTTCCGATATCCGGGTAACGGTACCGCCGATGACGGCAGATACTTATTCAGAATATTTGAATTATGCGCTGATAGCCGATAATCAGATTATTACAGACGCCAGTGCATCTGTTGAGGGAAATATGTATGCAGGTACTGTTAGACGATACCAGTCAGGGGCGTCGAATCCGGAAACAGGAATCCTGGTCAAGGGTGGATTTACCTTGGATGCCAAGTCAGAGCAAATTGTTACCAGAGGGGATCTGGTGGTAGATGGTGGTTCTAAGTTTTTATTGGATGGATATAAGGGATCGGCAGCAAACCTGTGGGTAGAGAATATTTTTACCAAGGGAAATGCCAAAAACGTCATGACACTGAACAATGCAGTTTGTAATGTTTCAGACGATATGGAAATTGGCGGAAAAAGTGATGAAGTTACTATTGTAGGCGCATATATGGGATATAACTACAATGCCAATTACAAGGATGCTGAGTTAACACAGGTATCCGATCAATCACAATATAGTAGTGCGATTCTAATCAATGGAATGAGTGCTAATTTGAATCTGTCAGGACTGAATAAGCTGATATTGTCCGGTAAAACATTTATTTCTAAGAAGACAGAACCAACAGAGGTGGATCTCAGATTTGGAGCGGCAAAGGCAATTGAAAACAAAGATATTGCCATGGGTGAATCCTTGTCTGTCAAAGGTTCTCAGATTGCCTACTATGTACCGACAGATTTTGTTACTTCTGTGGAGGCAACGACGGCATGGAATCCAAGTGTAAATCATGATGATACCAGCAAGAGGGAATATACCTTCCGCTCTTCTGACAATCCGAACACAGAGTACACTTTCAAGTATGGTAGTTATTTGAAATACCTCTATGGATTGGATCCAAACACAGCTACAGACGCAGAGTTGGATGCAAAAATGGGGAATGCTTTTAAGCTTTGGGATTATCTGAATGCAGCTGAACCTTTGGTAACATACTACAGACATAATACAGCCGTTGATGCAAATGCAGTAAGTTATTTCTATCTGAATTTCAAGAGTGATGTGGAGCGGATGAAGTTTTATCCACAATTTCAGCAGATTATTCCACGTTATTCTACAGTAAAAGATACCAATGCTGCTTACATGGGATCGACAGGTATCAGTATTGATGAAAACACGAAAGTATATAATGCAGCAGGCAATGTTTTGTATCGCGATCCATCTTCCACCGGAGATGTTAAAATTAAATTAGCAAATGAGTCTAATGTGGCTGATTCATTGGCTTTGCAGAGGTATGCTACGAGTAAGACACAGGAATATATGTCTATGCAGCTGGCTTTGGTTGAGGCGTATAGTGTGGCACAGAAAGCCGTTCAGACAGGTCAGTACCGTTTGTTAGATGCGAAAAATTCCAATTTGTCAAAAGAGGGAACAAAGGATAAAACCAATTTATATAATGTATTAATTGATGCAGATCAGATGGCTGCGAAAACGGACTTATTTGAAGATACAAATAAGAGTAAAACAGGGGCAATTATTATTGAGCCGAGGGCTAATAAAGAATATGTGTGGAATAGTGCTGCTCAGAGTAAAGTAAACGGTCTGAATACAGGAATTATCATTGCAGCTGGTGATGTAAAGGTGCAGAAGGATTTCTCCGGTTTGATTATAGCTGGTGGAGATATTACTCTGGCATCAACTAATGTGAAAGTCTCAGCAAACAATGTCAAGTTAGAGGAGATGTTTACAGAGGATAAAGCGATGGATACACCTTTGTTCTACAATTTGTTTAGCAAGTATTTCCAAAAGGTAGTGAATGCTGCTATAGGGCAGGAGGACGATGAAACACAGGAAGTGGTATTCTATGAGAGATGGAAGAAAGAATAAATAGGAGGTGATGGCGATGAAAAAGTGGAGAAATGAAGATGGTTTTACGATGGTGGAAATGGTTATTGTAATCGCCATCGCTGCTATACTGATGGGAACGACGGTAGCAACCTTTGGGTATATCAGTTCCAGTAATGCGAGAAAATCTGCTGCCAGATTTAATTCCAGCTTAAATACGGCACAGACAAATACTATGATGCAGAAGGAAGCTACTTATTTGTATTTATTTAAGGATAAAGGCATCAAAGTGGTACTCTCTACCAATGATGCAGAGAGTCTCGCTTCGTTAAAAACGAATGCTAATGTCACAGATGTTGGTGGTGCCAGAGTAGATGTGATTGCTGAAAAATCTGGTGGATCACAGAAGTTGGAAGATTCCGAATTTATTCAGATTGCATTTGATAAGGCAACGGGAGCATATCGTTATGCCAAATTTAATGGTTATGCAGATACAGATTTTATTTCGGAAATTAATTTTTCCGTTAAAGAAAATTATAAGGTAACATTAGTACAACTGACAGGAAAACATGTGATGAGCAAATAGCAAATAGCAAATAGGAGGTGATGGCGGTGCAGAGAAAAGAAGATGATGGCTTTACATTAATTGAGTTGATTATTTCGATGGGAGTATTTTCCATTGTTGCCCTTGCGCTTGTTATGTTTATGCAGACTGGTGTCAATAGTTATCAGCGTGCGCACAATGAGCTCAATTTGCAGATGGAATCCCAGATGTTAATTAATCAAATTCGTGACATGACATATTCTGCCAATTATGCGGAATATGAACCAGGGGCATCGGCAAGTGATCCAAGTTATTTGAGACTGTACCAAATCAAAGAGGACTATACCCATACTCCAGCACCATCAGGAGCAACGACAGCACCAACCAGCACGCCGAATCCGGCTGCATCACCGGGAGCAACAGCGGCACCAGCTTCTGTTCCGAAGCAGGCTGTCAGCTGTGAAGTGATTTGTTATGATCCAGGCTCTAAGAAAATATATTATGATAAAAATACTGCGACAGGTGCAGCGGATGTAACGGTACCAACCGTGAACCTGTCTGACAGCGACTGGTGTGCACAGCATTTGTTCTGTAGTTATGTGGAGAGTTTTGAGGTTGGTACAGATCCTACAACCGGTAAAATTCCTAATAATACGATTAATCTAGATATAAAGATGAGAGCGCAGAAACAGAAATATGAATTACGGGAAGGCATTACCGTCCGAAACAAATGGGTCGAATATCCATAAATGTCTGATTGCAGGTCAGCTTGATAATGAGACCGAATGATCCGATATAATAATAGGGAACATTGTCTTGGTCAAAAGGGATATTCATCACAAAGAATGGAGGTTGCAAAATGAGTTGGGGAAGGAAAAAAAGCAGAGTAAGTTTACGTAATCTATTACGAAACAAAAAGACAGCGGTTATAGCGGCTGTTTGTTGTATTGCTGTGGTAGGTGCGTACATTGGATTTCATCGTCCGACCTCTAAGGCTGTCAATGATACTACGGTTCGTGGTATTTTGAGTCAGACAGAAGCGAATCAGTATGGTGTGAAATCTTTTGCATCAGATGCGAAGACAGACACTATGCGAAACATTGATATGACAATTAAGACCGGAGATCGGAAGACCATGGGAACTGCCGAGAATCCATTCCTTGTTTTGGAGTTGGTTCCGTGGCAGGGCGTTGAAGAAATGGGGTATATGATTGAGGGCTGTGAGCCGGTAGATATCTATTCCAGAGCCGGATGTTACAGTAAGGAAAAGGCAGCATACTACCGTTCCATTGGTGAGGAAAAGACTTATGATTCCCATATAGGAACTACAGGTGGTTTGAGCTGGGCAAATTCTGGTGCCGTGGTCAAACAGTGTTTTGCGTTTGAAGATTATCCTGGTAAGGGATTAAAAGAAGATGATCCAGACTATAAATATCGCTGGTTCCATAAGAGTGAATCTATATCTATTAAGGGATATTTTGAAAAAGTAGCAGGAACATCGGTAAAGGGTAACTTTAATATAGTCGGTGTGGATGATAAAGGACGTCCGGTATTTGAGAGACAGAAAGAATTTGGTCAGGGAGATTTTATTTGGGTCAGTCTGGGAGGCGAGGCTCCAAATTATGATTTCCATGCACAGAAGGAAAATAAACCTGCTTTTGAGAAAGATGCATCTGTAGATACAATTAACGGTGCATATGCTGCCGGTGATAGAGAATATACAACGTGGACAGAGGATGAATATTATACTATGCCTGGTGGTGGCTATCATCAAGATGAAGATGGAACGCAAATTTATAATTTGGTACCTAAATCTATATTTGTACATTACAACGATTTCCTGCGTTACACCTTACGTATCAAAACCAAAGAGGAAGTGGATGATTATTCTATCGTGGTAAAACCGGTAGAGCCGACACAGCTGCGGGATAATCCACAGTATATTGACTATGCAGATTTGATCTGGATCCATAAGAGTTCCGAGTCTGGAATTGCTTCTAATGTTGGAAAATCAGAACCTTTTGAGAAGTTTATGAATGATCCGGAGACGGGAGCCAATGCAAATTCTTCTTTCTTTGATACCAATAATGATATTGGCTGGGAAGTGGCAGAAAAATTATATTTCAAAGCCAATGGACTGACCAAGTATGAATATGATGAGAATGGAAATATCAAAAATACACTGATTGATTATTCCGGAGATAACCAGTATGCTTATGCTCCAGTCATTATGGCAAAAACTTTGATGGATGAAATCAAGGGTGGTGAACCTCACAATAACACCACTTATTTCCTAAATTATGATGAGATGACTCTCAATAAGTCATACAGTGGTGGTAATAAGGGCAGGGAAAATAATTTTTATAAGTTCGTTCTGATGGATACTTTAATGGATCAGGATGTGTTCTATGACCTGTTCTATACACCATTGGTATCCACGAATCAGCCGGTAATCCAGACCATAGACGGTAAGGGATGTAATACCATTCAGGAGGGAGATGCACAGACATCATGGTGTCCGGAAGCATTTTTACCATATATCAATGGCATTACCAATCAATATGGCTGGGGAACAGCAGCAGGTAAGGAACTGTTAGAAAAGTACAAAATCAATTTCTACGGTGGTTCATTCCTGAACTTCCCGGGAGAGGCGATTTTGACTTATACTTATATTTATAACAGTAACAATACGATCTTTGTATTGGGTACCAGTGATAGCTTTGACAGGGATCAGCAGTTTACATCTGGTGTTCATGAATGGTTTGATGATCGTGGTGAGGGAAAAGATAAATTATCTCCATTAGATATTATGTTCTTCCTTTTGAATTATGAAAAGGGTGGAAATAATACAACGGGATCCAGAAATAAGAAATCTATCCGTTCTTTGGAGATTGAGCCTTCCAATGATTTTTATCTCAATGAGACATCGTTGAAGGCACTGTTCCCGAAAACGAAATATAAAATGGAAGTTGAGCCACCGGTACATATGACAACAGCCGAGTTCAATGGAAGTAAGATTGACTTGAGTGATTACGATCTGGTCTATATTGGAACCTGTAGAGGAAAGATGAATACAGCGGTTACTAATATGGATCATGGTTCTCTGGGAGGATGGTTTGAGGAAGATGATGCCAGATATAACGATGCAAATCTGACCAGTAAGTTGTATTTACATGTAGGTGATACGATTAAGAACGGTAACAGCAATTACCGTTTGGCAGGTACAGATATTATCAGCGAGCAGGTAAGCAAACTGAAATCCTATGTAAAATCTGGTAATGTGTTGATGCTTGCTGATGTGTTATATTATCATACCAGTACCTCCCTATACCAGAAAAATGTGGATATTTCATCTAATATTAATAAATTGATTGAGGATGTGAATTCCAAGAGTAATGTTGTTTCATTAACAAAAATGAAGACGTCCAATATTGTATCGAATGAGGTAAAGGGAGCACCTGTTACTCTTTCTACACCACAACCATATCTTAATATTGTGGATAGTGACAAGGATGATGATACGACGAAGGCTACATTAAAAGGGAATAAGTTGACATTTAGCTTTACGATTGGTTATCCGGGAGATGAAAATGTTCAGAAGGGAACCAATATGAAATATGGTGTCCGTCTCTATGTAGATACCAATGGTGATGGTATTATTACCGAAGCAGAGGATGGTTCCGAAGTTTGTACCTGGGATAGTGATGCTCAGACGGGAGCAGTATATTCGGCAGGAACCAAGGATGCGAAAGGTAAGATACAGGAGGCAAAATATCAGATTACCTATACGGTTGACAGTGAAAGAACGAATGGTGCAATCGCATGGAAATTTGAAGTATTCAGTATCGACAATGAAAATATCAAGACAGTTACTTCCGGTGTATCCAGATATGTGGGTAATGAGGATGACAGTGGAGCAAAGGTAAAGAATAAGATTAATGTACTACAGGTAATTCCGTCAAAGGATTATAAAAAGTCCAAGGCAAATCTGGAGGAAGAGCTGAAGAAAGCAAAGAGCAGCAGCCTGTTTGCGAAATATGCAAAGGATCTGGATGATTATGAGATTACAGTAACCACCATACCTTTGAGTCAATCAGGAACAACGATTGATCAGATGGGTTATCTGGAAGCATTCCAGTTTGTGAATTCCGATCAGTATGATATGAAATCAAATTCCAGAGAGAACTTTACTTCTGGAGGAGATTACTATTATCCTTCCGCTTATGCAGAATATGGTGTATATCTGTTCAGCTGTGGTGAGGAATTTGAAAAGGCTGATAACAGTAATGGTGCAGTAGCATTTGCATCCTGGTTGTCTGAAAATGGACGTAGCGTAATTTATACAGCGAATTCTATTTATGACGCCGGGGACGAAGCGGTAAATGGTGTGGCAAAACTGTTGAAAGACAGCGCCGGATTGAGCCGTTACACTTCAAGCAGTGAATCAACAAAGAAGTACAATGATGTTGCTACTTATGCTGATAAGAGCAATGCAGCACAGCAGTATTCATCCAAGGATTACAATAGTTATAAGAATCTGGAATACACTTATAATAAGCTGACAGAGACTGGAAAGTCTGATAATCAGTATCTGCCGTTTAAGAATGAGATCTGGAAGAAGAAAGATGGTTCTGCAGTGGCATATGGATCAAAGGCAGAGACCACAGATACTTTGAGTCAGATCAATAATGGTACAGTTTGTGTATATCCATATACCATTACTGATCCGGGAATGGATATTTTGGATCGATTTGAAGATAAGAATCAGGTACCAATTAGTGGCTATCGTTCACAGGATTATCAGTTAAATCTGGTAAACCCAATGGCGGATGTATGGTATTGTCTGTCAGGAAAAGAGGATACTACCTATGGTATTTCACCAAATGATGCATGGAATAACTATTATCTGTACAATGTAGATAATGTTTTCTATGATGGTATTTCTCTGGATAACAGTGGAACCACCAAGTTAGAGATGCAGTTATTCATTAATACCCTGATAGGGGCATATGAGGCATCTTACAAATATCCGTATATTACAGCTGATAAGTTGGAGATTCTGCCAAATAATAATGCGGATGATGAGGAAACAGCAGATCCGACAGAGGATGAGCTTAATATCAAACTGGTGAATTCATCGGATGAAGAACGTGACTATAAGTTCTCAGTATCCGGAGTATCTTCTGAATTTATAGAGGATTATCGCTACAAAGAATACAAGGCAGGTGCGGCACCGATTGAAAAGGCATCTTCTACACCGAAGCCGACAGCCACACCAAAGCCAACACCAACACCGAAGCCAACGGTAGATCCGAATGCAACACCAGCGCCGACAGCCACACCGGCACCGACGCCAGTGACATTGTTTGAGAACTCTTTGGCATCTACTTATCTTAGTTGGGAATCCAAAAATGCGGATTGGATGAAGGGTCTCAGCAATGATGCAGTGTTACAGTTTACCTATCGAACCATTAACAGAGTAGGTGGGTCAGAGTATGTATTAGAAACTCGTGGTGGTTATGATATGTGGGATAATATTGGTAAGCGATTTGAGGCTTGTGTGGGAGATAGCACGAATTCTACTGATATACAGGTAGTAAGAATGACCGTTA
Organism: uncultured Clostridium sp.; assembly: GCA_947174825.1. Next base: position 64 of record CAMWKN010000001.1, on the reverse strand, counting down.
AAGAATTTAAGCAGTCATTCTTCCCAAGACCAGTTAGTTTGAGCGATGACATACAATACGTGAA